>JALZUX010000208.1 GCA_023301405.1 Granulosicoccaceae bacterium
TTGCCCAGTCGCTTGCTTGCTCCTGTCGCTTTTAAACCACGCTCTATTTACGAGTATGCTTAAGTATACCGCCCCGACACTGTTGTAACACTGTGTGCGCTGTTAGAGTCGTGCAAAGAGCAACTAACAAGGATTTTGATGACTATTTATACTCTTGGCGAAGACACGATTCCTGATATCGCTGATGATGCGTGGGTCGCACCCGGCGCAATAGTGATAGGCAAGGTAATACTCAAAGCCCGCAGTAGTGTCTGGTTTGGCGCGATTCTGCGTGCAGAGAACGATATAATCACTGTGGGCGAGGGCACTAACATTCAGGAGTCCAGTGTGTTGCATGTTGATCCCGGCTACCCGCTGACGCTAGAGCAAAACGTCACCATAGGCCACAAGGTGATGCTGCATGGCTGTACAGTTCGAGAGCAATCACTGATTGGGATTGGCAGTATTTTATTGAACGGATGCGTGATTGGTAAAAACTCGATCGTGGGTGCTAATACATTGATACCTGAAGGGAAGGAATATCCAGACGGCGTTTTAATTTTGGGGTCACCGGGGAAGGTAGTGCGGGAGCTTACTCAGGAGCAGCAAGACGGTTTATTGCAGCCTGCGGAGCACTACGTTGCTAATGCACAGCGATTTCGTCAACACATGAAAGAGATCCCCAGATAGTTTTAGATGCTTGATCATAACAACCAGGGTTTGCCGGGGCATTGACATTACTGCCATACCCACATTTTCTCCACGGGAATTCGCCACTCACAAGTGGTTGTGTAAAACAGGTCACTTGATTAAGCGAGAGATGTAGCCCGCCGCGTGTCGGGCTTGATCAAGTGAGACACAAGGCAATATTCTTGTCTGTTGGTGAAAAGACACACTGCTATTTAAAAAATGACGTTTTAATGTATGTGTATAACCACATACATAGACAACTCGTTGAAATTCACCTATCGCCTGGTAAATTATGCTGACTAGGTTTCAGCCAGTGCTTTGACCCGATCAGATTTTGGATCGTACATCGGACGCAGGCTTGCCTGTGCCTTATAGCGAGTGCCGGCGATTTCTATTTCGTAGGCTGAGCTAAGTACGTCATCGGCCGACTGTCCTTCGCAAGGCACATACCCAAGACCGATAGCAGCACCCAGTGAGTGGCCATAGTTTCCACTGGTGAGGTAGGACACTATTTTACCGTCACGTATAACCGGTTCATTGTGATAAAGCAGTGGATCAGGGCTATCTAGTTTAAATTGCACAAAGCGATTATTAAGGCCTTTTTCCTTGGTGCGAAGTACCGCATCACGGCCATTGAAGTTTGCTTTATCGGTTTTAACCGCAAAACCTAGACCGGCCTCAAGGACGTGATCTTCATCGGTGATGTCGTGGCCGAAGTGTCGATAGGCTTTCTCGATACGGCATGAGTCCATCATGTGCATACCACATAGTTTCAGGTCAACTGACTGACCGGCTTCCAGCAGTGTTTCAAAAACGTGCGCCGTCTGATCACTGGAGGTATAGACCTCATAGCCAAGCTCGCCCACGTAAGTTACGCGATGCGCGCGCGCTAATCCCAATCCGATTTCTATATCGTGTGCGGTGCCGAAGGGATGATTCTCATTAGACCAGTTGTGCGGGCTAACGCTTTGCAATAGTTTGCGGGCATTGGGGCCCATTACGGCGATTACGCCTTCAGCGGCAGTCACATCGACCGTCACCACGTTAAATTTGTCTTTGTATTTTGCCAGCCAGGCCATGTCACGAACTACAGTCGCTGCCGGGGTCACCATCAGGTAGGCAGTTTCATGTAGGCGTGTCACGGTGATGTCAGCTTCAATGCCACCCCGCTCATTCAGCATTTGCGTATAAACAATTTTACCGGCTGCGACAGACATGTTATTACCGCAAACCTGATTGAGAAATGCTTCGGCGTCAGGGCCTTCGATTCGAATTTTTCCAAATGAGGACATATCATACAGACCAACGTTTTCGCGTACGGCCATGTGTTCGGCTTTGGAATTCTCAAACCAGTTCTGGCGCTTCCAGCTGTATTCGTACTCAGGTTTCTGGCCTTCGTTTGCAAACCAGTTAGCGCGCTCCCAGCCTGCTGTTTCACCAAACACGGCTCCATGCTTTTTTAACGAATCGTGTAATGGCGTGCGTCGTATACCGCGTGCGGTGGCCATCTGGCGGTACGGGTAGTGATCGGCATACAGTAAGCCTAATGTTTCGGTAACGCGGTTAACCAGATAAGTTTTGTTGCCCATGAATGGTTGCATGCGTCTGATGTCGACGTCACTTAGATCGTACGGAGGGTGGCCGTGCTCCATCCAATACGCCAACGCCATACCGGCTCCGCCTGAAGACTGAATACCGACAGAGTTAAAGCCGGCACAGACAAAGAAGTTTTTAACTTCAGGTGCTTCTCCGAGGTGGTATGCGTCATCGGGTGTAAAGCTCTCAGGACCATTAAAGAAAGTATGGATACCGGCTTCGCCTAACAGTGGCATTCGATTAACTGCTTGCTCAAGTATGGGCTCAAAGTGGTCAAAGTCTTCGGGTAACTGGTCAAAGCAGAAGTCACGTGGAATGCCGTTCATGCCCCAGGGTTTTGATATTGGTTCAAATGCGCCCAGTAACATTTTGCCTGCATCTTCTTTGTAGTAGGCGCA
Source organism: Granulosicoccaceae bacterium (assembly GCA_023301405.1). Taxonomy (GTDB): domain Bacteria; phylum Pseudomonadota; class Gammaproteobacteria; order Granulosicoccales; family Granulosicoccaceae. Next base: position 2,664 of record JALZUX010000208.1, read on the forward strand.
TTCATCAGGAACACGTAGTACGGGTAATTGCGTTAAGCCTTCTACTGGTTCAGAGACGATATAAAAATGTTCACAAGCCTGCAGTGGCACATTAACGCCAGCCATCTTGCCGATGCTGTGGCCCCACATGCCGCCGCAATTGACAACATAGTCAGCGCTTAT
>JALZUX010000209.1 GCA_023301405.1 Granulosicoccaceae bacterium
AGCTTTGCTGTCAATGTCTGACAGCGCTTGCTGCAGTGCTGTATCCAGAGTGTCATCGGTACCTTGCTGATGGTCAAACAAGGTGGCGCCAAAGTGCATTAGATCAGCGGTTTCTTTTCTACACTGCTCGCAGTAAGTGAGATGTGTTGAAACACACAGTGCCTCTGAATCAGCCAGCGTTCCTGCCACGTATTCAGACAGCCATTGTGCATCTGGATGAAAATTTGTCATGTCTACCTGTCCAAAAAATATAGTGTTTTAATTTGCATTGTTGCGTTGCGCGACTGGCTACGTCGCTACCATGTTTGAGCGCAATTTTTCCATGGCCAGTCTGAGTCTTGATTTTACAGTCCCCAGGGGTAAGCCTGTTTGGGTTGCCACTTCCGCATGTGTTTTCCCTTCTATATACACTTCCCGTAGTATCGATACTTGCTCTGCAGGTAGCGTATTGATGATAGTTTCAATAGCGTTACTACCACGTTCCAGGTCAATGAGCGAAGCGAGATCAGGTTCTTCATGCCACGGCCACAAATCGTCGGTCGTTAGCGGACTGTTAATTCGTTTCAGCTTACGTAGATAGTCTATTCTGCAATTTCTTGCAATGGCAAAAATCCAGGTACTGGGTTGAGCTTTTTCGCGATTGAAGTATTTTGACTTCTGCCAGATCTTGGCCATGACATCCTGTACCAATTCGTCTGCCATCTCCGGTGAGGTGTAAGCGCTGTTCAATGCGAGTCCGTAAGCCTTTATTTTTGGCGCAAAGTGTTTGAAGAGATCGGTAAAGGCTTCGCGATCCTGACTGGTGGCGATGGCCTGTATTTTTTCGGCCCAGTCGTCGCCGGGCGTAACATTATCTTGTTGCATAAAATTGGCCGCTGCTGCTCCTATATAATGAGCACTTTCAGATTATAGGAATTTGATAGGATAACTATCTGAAGAAGTGTACCCTCCCAGCGACACATCGGTCGTAACTTTTACGCCAAAGGGTGAAAACCGGATCAGTCGGCTACCCAGCGGTGAACAATGGTAAGTGGGCGTAGTGATCCACTTTGGCCCGCGCGGCGTAGGGTTACTGGTCCAGAAACACTAAAATGACAGGCGTGGAGCCAGCCCTATGACGCCAGACGTGGTTGAAAAGTTTAAAAACTTGTATCGTGAGAGCAGCGAAGTGTCTAAGCAGGCTTTGGCTGAGGTGTATTCAAAAGATATCGTTTTTGTCGACCCGATCCACCGTATAGAAGGGTTGGCTAACTTGAGCGATTATTTGAATGTGATGTATGGCAACGTCCACAGCTGCCGCTTTGAATACCACGATCAAATCGTTGCGGAGCAACAAGCCAGCATTAAATGGCAGATGTGGTTCAGGCATCGAAAACTGGCGAACGGTAGCGAAATAGAGGTCAGAGGGGCCACTTTTGTTGAATTTACAGATCGAGTCACCAGGCACGAAGACTTTTTCGATGCCGGGTCAATGCTGTATGAGCACATCCCGGTGATGGGGGCTGGAATTCGATTTTTAAAAAAGCGGATTGCTAACACGGCCCGGGTCGGTTGAGTTTGCCAGTAGCGCTCAACCAAGCATAATTCCGTGGCGATCCACCGAGTCAGAGCTGAAATATTATGGTCGCAGGGCCCGACACACGTCACAATACAAGCACTACTTCCACTTCAGAGCAGACCGCGGTGAAAAATAAAAGAATCTGGCTAATCGGCGGTGGCTCTGGTATCGGCCGGGAGCTAGCGCTCAAGCTTGCGCTCAGTGGTAACAAAGTGGTTGTTAGCGGTCGTACTAGTGAAAGCCTAGCCGATGTCGAGAGTACTTTCCAGCAGAGTGCTGGTAGTGCTGATAGTGCTGGAAGTGTGGTGCCGTTGGTCTACGACGTCACTGATGATCAAGCAAGCGCCAGCGTTGCACAGCAAGTAGCAGGTTTAGTCGGTGGTATCGACATTCTCATATACTGCGCCGGGCGATGCGAATATGTAGACGATGCTGAACTATCTGTTGACTTGTTCAGGCGCGTGTACGAGGTCAATGTTTTTGGAATGGTTAACGCGTTGTCTGCTGCACTGCCGTTGATGAAAATGGCTGCTGGCTCCAATGCTGATAAACCGCAAGTGGTGGGTGTAGCGAGTTTGTCGGCGGTGGTTGGGCTGCCGCGAGCGGAGGCGTATGGCTCATCAAAGGCGGCGGCCATCTATATGCTTGACTCCTTGCGACTTGGCCTGGACCGCCATCAGGTAGATGTGACTGTAGTGAACCCGGGCTTTGTCGACACTCCAATGACAGCAGTAAATGATTTTCCCATGCCTTTCATTATGCAAGTTGACGAGACGGCCGATCGTATCATTGCAGGCATAGAAAAGAGAAAACTCACGGTGAATTTTCCTTGGCAGCTTTTATTGTCGTTGAAAATCGGTGCATGGTTTCCCGCGTTATGGTTCGGCGTTATCGGTCCACGTCTTGCTCGTCGTGATGCCAAAAATTCATGAGCTTCTTTGCCCAGTTGTCGGTTAAAAAAATAAAATGAAAATTGCCGTTATCGGCTCTGGTATCTCAGGGCTCACCAGTAGTTACTACCTAAGCAAAGACCATCAGGTCACGCTGTTTGAGTGTGAGTCACGTATTGGCGGGCACACTGCAACAATTGATGTAGATGTCAATGGGCAGGGGTATGCAATTGATACCGGCTTTATTGTTTTCAACGACTGGACATACCCCAACTTTATTCGTCTGCTTGATGAAATCAATGTGCCGTCAAGGCCTGCTGAAATGAGCTTCAGTGTCAGTTGTCAGGCCAGCGGACTCGAGTACGCCGGCAGTAATTTCAATACGCTGTTTGCTGATCGAACCAATCTATTACGATTACCGTATTGGCGAATGTTGCTGCAGATTGTGCGGTTTAACCGTCAGGCTATTAGTGATCTTGAATCAAATCGTATTCCCGCTGATGCCACCCTTAAAGAATATTTGATTCAAAATAACTACAGCCAGTTGTTTATCGATAAATACCTGGTGCCGATGGGAGCAGCGATCTGGTCGTCCGGGACAGATGAAATGCTTGATTTTCCATTGTTGTTTTTTGTACGGTTTTTTAAAAACCATGGTTTACTATCGGTGAAAAATCGCCCTCAGTGGAGAACAATCATTGGTGGGTCATCCGCTTATTTAGCGCCGTTAACAGCACGGTTTTCTAAAAATATTTACACTGATACATCGATCGATAAAATTACGCGTTCCGATAGCGGAGTGACGGTCAGTTACACTCGCAAAGGGTCACCGCAAAGTGAGCAACATTTTGATGCTCTGGTGATCGCTACACACAGCGACCAGGCGCTAGTATTGATAGATGACGCCACCGAAGTTGAGCAAACTATTTTATCTAGTATTCCTTATCAACATAACGATGTAGTACTTCATACCGACGAATCGCTTTTGCCCAAACGTAAACTTGCTTGGTCAAGTTGGAATAGCAGGCTGTACAATGCGGATTCAGTAGAGCCACTTGCCAGATTAACGTACAATATGAACATCTTGCAGGGCGTAGAGTCAGAGACAACGTTCTGTGTCAGTCTCAATCAAACCCGGCATATTGACCCTGCGAAAATTTTGGGGTCTTATTCCTACAGCCACCCGGTGTTTTCCCTAAAGGGAGTCACGGCGCAACAGCGGTGGTCTGAAATTGCAGGTAGTAAATGCACTTGGTATTGTGGTGCCTATTGGGGCAGTGGTTTTCATGAGGATGGCGTGGTAAGCGCGCTCGCGGCAGTTGCGTCAATCAATGAACGTTTTGGAGTAAAGGAATCTTGAAGTGTTAAAACACTTTGCAAAAACTGTACAGGTCAATAGTGCGATAGCCAAACGTGCATAGTGCTATTTATCAGGGAAAGGTGTGGCATAAGCGACATCAGCCCAAAGAGCATCAGTTCAGCTACAACGTGTTCATGATGTACCTTGATCTATCAGAAATCGATCAAGTGCTTTCCTTAACTGGCCTTTGGTCACGCAACAAGCGAGCACCGGCTCGTTTTGATCGGTCAGATTACTTTCAACTTGAAGTGCCCGCGCCGCCACAATCAACACCTATGGTTGTGCCTGATGAGGTATTGACAGCACAATCAAAATCATTGTTATCCACCGATATTGCCGACCTGGATCAGGCAGTGCGCAAGGCTGTATATCAGGCCCTGAGTTTTTATCCCATGGGGCCAATCAGGCTGCTGACTAACCTTCGGTATTTTGGTTACTGTATTAACCCCATCAGTTGCTATTACTGTTTTACTTCTCAAGGCGGTTCAGAGCAACTGCAAGCAATTTTAATTGAAGTGACTAATACCCCGTGGGGGCAAAAAACGCACTATGTGTTGGACCTAAGAAAACATGCCACCAAAGATAAAATAGACTTCCAGAAAGCAATGCATGTGTCACCGTTCATGGGGATGGATATAGACTACCAATGGAGTGGTAAAGTGCCAGGTGCAGTGTTGCAATATACACTGGCGAATATACCGCATGATCCAACAGCCTCGGTAGCAGAAAATAAAGACAAAATGTTTGTCGCTGGTGTAAATTTTAATCGAATTCAAATTTCTGCAAAAAGCCTCAATAAAATTATTTTAAGGTATCCTTTTATGACCCTTAAAGTGGTGCTTGGTATTTACTGGCAAGCGTTGAGACTTGCACTGAAAAAAATCGTTTTCGTGCCGCATCCCGGTCCAGGAATCAAGGTTCAGAAGAATGATCCAAACTGAATCGCAACCCGTAGGGTATAACAAGTTGAAAAAGAGCTGGAGTTTTCATTAAGTATGGTTGATGCACTAGAACCAAAAAATGCGGCAGCACTGCCGCGTGGTGGCATTGCTGACACCGGTCTGCCTGCACGGGTCAAGGGTTGGGCAAGCGCGCTGACACTGGGGCGCAATATGGATGCCCACCGCGCTGGTAGTGCCACTGAGCGGTTGGCTCGCAGTTTAGTGTACAACCACCTGGGCAAGATGCAGCGCGGTACCCTGACGGTCATTGAAGGGGACACCAAGTTGTATTTTGGTGAGGCTGATGTTACTGACGAAAACGGTGGCGAAACGCTTGCCACTGATCAGTCTACAAAAATTTCTGCTGTTATTGAGGTTCAGCGACCAGCCGCCTTTACGACCATCGCATTTAACGGGGTAGTCGGAGCCGCAGAAGGTTTCATGGACGAGCACTGGACCACACCGGACTTAGTCAGTGTGGTGCGCTTTTTTGTCTCCAACATGGGTGCCCTGAAGGGAATGGACAAGGAGCGTTCTCTGGCTAATCGGGTAGCGTTGAAGTTACTGTCCAGTGTCACTAGAAACAGCGTGGCAGGATCACGAAAAAATATTTCAGCTCACTATGATCTCGGCAATGATTTTTTTGACTTATTCCTTGACCCAATGATGATGTATTCGGCGGCGGTTTTTAACGGCCAGGAGCTGTCGCTGCAAGATGCGTCTGCACTAAAACTTGAAACCATGTGTCAGAAGTTACAGCTCAATGATCAGGATCATTTAGTCGAGATCGGTACCGGCTGGGGAGGCATGGCAGTTTACGCTGCAAAAAACTACGGTTGTAAGGTCACCACTACAACACTGTCACAGCGCCAATACGAATTTACCCGCAAGCTGGTAAAGCAAAGTGGATTAGATGACAAAATTACAGTAGTGATGAAAGACTATCGTGAGATGGAGGGCAGTTATGACAAGTTAGTATCTATAGAGATGATTGAGGCGGTCGGCCATCAGTATTTTTCTGATTACTTCTCTAAATGCAGTAGTCTGCTAAAGCCCAATGGGCTAATGGCTTTACAGGCAATTACTATCGCTGATCAACGCTACGAGGAAGCACGACGCTCAGTTGATTTCATTCAACGATATATTTTCCCCGGCGGGTGCTTGCCGTCAATGAGTGTCATTGCAAAGCACGTGGCAGAAGACACCGACATGGGTATTGTATCGGTGACTGATATCTCACAAGACTACGCCAAAACCCTTGGCATGTGGCGTGACTCATTTGAAGCAAAGCTAGACGCCGTAAGAGCGCAAGGTTTTGATGAACGGTTTATCAAAATGTGGCGTTACTACCTGTGTTATTGCGAGGGCGGGTTTCAGGAACGGGTAATTAATACAGTTCAAATGGTGATTGCAAAGCCGGATTACAGAACCTACTAGGTGGCTGTCCGAGAACTAGGGTCGTTGCGAGGGTGTGAGATTTCGAGTCAGATATTTCGATCAATAGAGGCGAATAGTCATTCTTCTTTAACGAT
>JALZUX010000210.1 GCA_023301405.1 Granulosicoccaceae bacterium
TGGAAGATGAGGCTGAACAGCAGCGTCTGGCCGAGGCGGCGGAGCAACAGCGGCTGGAAGATGAGGCAGAACAACAACGCCTGGAAGCGGAACAGCAACGTTTGGCAGAGCAAAAGCGTTTAGAAGCGGAAGCGGAACAAAAGCGGTTGGCGGAAGCGGCCGAGCAAAAGCGCATTGCTGCAGAAACAGAGCGTAAACGCAATGAAGAAGCGGCCCGCGTTCAGGCTGAAGCTGATCGTCAAGCTGCAGAAGCCGCCAATGCGTCAGTTGAGGCAAAAGCAAAGCGCGCGCGCCTGCTGCGTAAGAAAGCGCAACTGACCCAGCAATATAAAGAGGCGATTAGACGCAGCGTCACTCAAAAGTTTCGGCCGCCCAAGGGGGCTCGATCCGGTGCTCAGTGCGAAGTGCTTGCGATTATGGTGTGGCCGAACGAAGTAGTAGATGTGCAGGTTGAAAGCTGTACTGATGGCAGTACTAATCTGTCGCGTGCGGTTCAGAAAGCAGTATTGTCAACACGGCCATTTCCTAAGCCGCAGCACAGGGCTATTTTTGATCGGAAGTTGTCTTTCGTATTTACAGTCCCGTAGCGTAGGAACCGAATTGATGGTAGAACATTTAGGGCATGCAGATTATGGCTAGAGTACTGATCAGTTTTTTACTGTGCCTGTTGCCGCTAACGGCGGGTGCGGTCTTACGTATTGAAATTACGGGGTCTGCCGGGGTGCAGGACACTGTGCCTATCGCTGTGGTGCCGTTTTCTGTAGAGGTGAATGGTGTGTCGGTGGATATCGCCAAAGTGCTAGAAGATGATCTCAATCGAAGTGGCCGCTTTAATGTGTTGCCTCGAGACCGTATGCCTAGCAATCCGGCCTCTTCAAGTGAGTTGAGTTTTAATGACTGGCAGTCTACCGAGATCGAATACCTAGTGATGGGTAGTGTGCGATCTAGTGAAGGTGGTAACTTGCAGGTGCAATTCGAGCTGATAGATTTCCTGCAGCAAAAGCGTCTACTGAGGTTTTCCAGTACTACGCAAGGGTCGACAAATTACTGCTGCGTTTACCAGATTGGCACTAATCAATTGCGTCAGACCGCCCATACGATCGCCAACAGAGTTTACGAAGAAGTTATTGGTGTGGAAGGGGTGTTTGATACCCAACTGGCTTACATCACCGCGTCGGGCAGTGGAAAATCAACCCGATTTGCTTTGGATCTTGCCGATATAGACGGCGAGAATATAGTTCGTGTGCTGGAAATTTCAAAGCCGCTTATGTCACCGACCTGGTCGCCCGATGGCGAGCAGCTGGCCTACGTTTCGTTTGAATTCCCCGGTCGTACCGCCATTATTGTGCATCATTTAGCAAGAGCAGAAAGGCGTAAGCTTATTTCTATTGAGGGCATTAACGGAGCACCGGCGTGGTCGCCAGATGGTCGCAGGCTGGCGTTGTCTTTGTCGCATCGGGGCAGCCCCGATATCTATGTGGTGAACGTGGCCTCTGGGCAGATGTCACAGATAACCACGGAAAATTCAATAGAGACAGAAGCGGCCTGGCTTGACAACAACACTATTGTGTTTACGTCTAATCGTAGTGGGACTCCGCAAATTTATCGGCAGTCAACTGCCGGCGGTAGTGCTGATAGACTCACCTTTGAGGGAAATTACAATGCTGGTGCTGCCACATCTCCCGGTGGGGGCTCTATTGCCTTTATTCACAGTGAGGGCGGTAAGTTCAGGATTGCTAAAATGGAATTAGACTCCGGCGTTCTTGAGGTGCTGACTGACGGAAGTCTTGATGAATCACCAAGCTTTTCACCCAACGGCGAAATGATTTTGTACGCCACGGAAGAGAATGGCCGTGACGTGCTGGGGGTGGTGAGTGTGGATGGTCTTGTGTCGCAACGCATTGGTTTGGCCAATGAAGATGTAAGAGATCCGGCTTGGGGTCCAAAGCGTTAACATTTTGAAACGTTAACCGCGCTATAATGGGCCGATTAAACATGTATGAGGGTTTTGTGATTAATAGTCGAATCAATTTAAAAGCGGGTCGCGCACTGCTATTGGCAGTAATCGCCGTCAGTACGTTGGCCTCCTGTGCTTCTCGCGGTGGACTGGATGGCAGCGTGCCGCCATCATCTATTCCACGAGATTTGCCTCAGGTGCCAACTCCAAGCGAGATTCCCGGACAGGACGCTGCCGTAGGCACAGTCACCGCGGCCCCAAACACAGACTCGATCTCGGGTGGGTTTTTTTCAGGTGATCCAATCACGCGAGGTTCAATTAGTGATCCCAGTCACTCACTGGCGAGGCGAATTATATTTTTCGGTTACAACAGCGCTGAAATCGATCAGGACTCTATCGCTTTGCTAGAGCAGCATGCGCAGTATTTGGCTCAGTTCCGTGATGTTAGAGTTCGGCTGGAAGGCCATACAGATGAGCGTGGGTCCCGAGAGTACAATATAGCGTTGGGCGATAATCGTTCACGGGGCGTTGCACGTGTTCTACAATTACAAGGTGTGGACGCTGGTCAGTTTAGTACGCTGAGTTACGGCGAGGAAGTGCCGCTGGATGAAGGTCGGGGTGAAAGCGCCTATCGCCGGAATCGTCGCGTTGAGCTCGTCTATGAAGGGCTCAACTAGTTAGCTTAAGGTTGGAAATACAATGACTATGAATCAACTGGGGAGACAGGGTTGAAAAAAGTGACTCAAACAGAGCTTGGTTGTTTGTCAGGATCATTGTGTAAAGCTGTCATCGTGCCAATGATCGGGCTTGCGCTGTTAGCGGTTAGTTCTCCATCGGTACTGGCGCAAGACCTAAGCGCGCAAGGGTTAAACCAGCGTATCGTGCGGCTTGAACGCGTGCTTGATAACTCAGTGTTGATCGATATGGTGCAGCGCATGGATGCGTTGCAAGCAGAAGTGCGGCAGTTGCGCGGTGAGTTAGAGCAAAAAACCAACTCGCTAGAGTCAATGCGTGAGCGGCAGCGCAAGCTCTATCTGGATACTGATGGTCGATTGCAATCACTCGAATCCGGAGAAGGTGGTGGTTCCAGCCTTGACTCTCTTGATGACCTTGAAAGCTTAGATGACTTATCACTGGAAACAGATGCTCCTGTTGAGCAGGTAATCGCTGCTGTTTCTCCCCCGCAGCCAACAAATAATGAGCGGCAGGAAAAACTCGATTATCAAAATGCCTATGATCTGTTGATCCTTGGCCGCAATCGTGAAGCTATTGTCGAGTTTGATGGCTTTTTAGGGCAATACCCCAATGGCACTTACTCAGATAATGCGCATTACTGGTTAGGTGAAGCCAACTATGTAGAGCGTCAATTCGATGAAGCCATAGATCGCTTTAACGTGGTTATCTTTCAATTCCCAGGCAGCCGCAAAGTACCTGATGCCAGATTGCGTAAAGGGTTTGCGTTGTTTGAGTTACAGCGCTATACCGAGGCGCGTCAAGAGCTAACCGGGGTCGAAGCGGAATATCGTGGTCGGTCGATTGCGGCATTGGCTAGGCGCAGAATAGAGCAGATGGATAACGCCGGTCTTTAGGGGTTGGTGTATCGCCATCCTCGGCCAGTCGACGGTGATGTAGAGTCTTGTGTTAGTGAATGATTTCTAGTGCGCTTGCTTGCCAGTCGTAACAGGCACACATATAGTCGCGTTGTCACAATTGCGTAAAGCTAGGATTGTTTTACGGTAATGAGCGCCAGATCAAAGTGATTAGTTTTAGCAGTCATTCGTTTGTTCTACTGCAGATAACCAATACGTAGAGATGGGCTGGCGAGCAGTAAGATGGTGGGGCGTGAAGGATTCGAACCTTCGACCAATTGATTAAAAGTCAACTGCTCTACCGACTGAGCTAACGCCCCCCAGAGGACTATCTGAGCATCACTAATGTGTAGCCCGAAGCCGCACATTATAGACTGAATTTAATCCTGTTGACTAGCCCAAGATGAAAAACTTGTGGTGTTTTTTGCTCTAAGTTGGTTGGATAAGAAAAATTCTGGTTTCAACACGTGAAAAAGCCCGCGTTAGCGGGCTTTTTCAGTTTTCTTCTGTTGTCGGTGGGCCCAATCGC
>JALZUX010000211.1 GCA_023301405.1 Granulosicoccaceae bacterium
GGATCATAGTGCTCACGCTGCTTTTCTACTTCTGCAGCAGTCAGGCCGAATAGAAAGAAGTTCTCGTCGCCGACTTCTTCTCGAATTTCGATATTAGCACCGTCAAGCGTACCGATGGTCACCGCACCGTTCATCATGAATTTCATGTTACCAGTACCGGAAGCTTCCTTACCGGCAGTAGAAATCTGCTCGGATAAATCAGTGCCTGCGCAGATCACTTCCATTGCCGAAACACAATAATTAGGCAGGAAAGCAAGTTTTAACTTATTGCCAACGTCTGGATCTTCGTTAACGACTCTGGCAACGTTGTTGATTAATTTTATAATCTGCTTTGCCATATAATAGCCAGGCGCTGCCTTACCACCGATCAGTACACTTCTGGGTGTCCAATTGTCGATATCGCCATTTTTTATACGGCAGTACAAATGCATTACGTGCATCACATTTAGCAACTGACGCTTGTATTCGTGTATCCGCTTAACCTGTACATCAAACATGCTTTCGATATCAAACTGCACGCCACAATCTTTGGCCACAACTTCAGCGAGCAAACGCTTATTGGCGTCTTTAACCTGACGCCATTCCGTCCTTAAAGAACTACTATCTACATGCTTGCTTAAGCCATCAAGCTTAGATAAATCAGTGATCCAATCCGAACCTATGGTTTCATTTAGCAGACTTCTAAGTTTCGGGTTACAGGCAGCCAACCAGCGCCTTGGAGTTACGCCGTTAGTTTTATTGTTGAACTTCTCTGGCCATAACTCACAGAACTCTTGAAACAAGCCCGCCTTCAAAAGGTCAGTGTGCAAAGCAGCAACACCATTAACCGAAAAGCTACCCGCGATTGCCAGATAAGCCATTCTGACCTGTGGGTCAGGGCCCTCTTCAATGATAGACATACGACGCTGGCGATCGGCATCACCAGGCCACTTCATAGCGACTTCATGTAAAAATCTGGCATTGATCTCAAAGATGATATCGATCACTCGTGGCAACAACTGGCGGAACAGACTTACCGACCAACGTTCTAGCGCCTCTGGTAATAAGGTGTGGTTTGTATACGCCATCGTTTCAGAGGTGATCTCCCAGGCGCGATTCCACGGTAGATCATGGTCGTCCATTAGCAGTCGCATTAGCTCTGCCACCGCCACACTGGGGTGTGTATCGTTGAGCTGAAAACAGTTTTTTTCCGCAAACTGATCAAAGTTACTGCCGTTGGCTGCCACCCATTGCGCCAGTACATCTTGCAAACTGGCAGAGGCTAAAAAGTATTGCTGTCTAAGACGAAGCTCTTTACCGTTTTCGCTACTGTCATTGGGGTACAGCACCATTGAGATATGTTCAGCTTCGTTTTTCGACGCTACTGATTCGGTGTAACGACCCGCGTTAAATTCACCGAGTTCAAACTCATCAGAGGCTGCCGCCTTCCACAGGCGAAGGGTATTGACCGTACCGTTTTCAAAGCCGGGGATTGGCGTATCATGCGGAACCGCCAGTACTGTTTCAGTGTCGACCCAACGCACTTGGGTTGCACCTTCTGCATTGACATAAAACTCACTGCGTCCGCCAAACTTTACCCGCCGAGTATCCTGCGGGCGCTTTATCTCCCACACATAGCCATCGCGAAGCCAATGATCTGGCTCTTCAATTTGCGCACCGTCTTGTATGACTTGCCTGAACATACCGTACTCATACCGAATACCATAACCTACAACCGGTAAATCAAGCGTGGCGCAACTGTCAAGAAAGCAGGCTGCAAGGCGCCCTAACCCACCATTGCCAAGCCCGGCATCGGCTTCTTGCTCTTGAATGTCTTCAAGAGCAATACCGAAGCCGTACAACGCCTCTTTAACTGCAGCGTCCAGATTAAGATTGAGCGTGGCATTGCCTAAGGCGCGCCCCATTAAAAATTCAAGGGACATATAGTAAGCACGCCGACAACCGGTGTCTTTGTGCTGCTTACGAGTAGCCGTCCAGCGCTCCATCATCCGATCACGAACCGAAAGCGCTAATGCTTCGTACTTTTCGCGAGCGTCAGATTCTGCTTCACCACAACCGAGGGTATGACCAAGATGACGTCTGACGTCATGGTCAATTGCAGGACTATCCATTTCCAGCGGCGCCAAAGCCTTAATTTTTTTCATGAATAAATCTCTTACTTAATGGAATATTATTAATCATTGATCTGACATATTGCGGGTTTAAAGACCGCCACTGAGCTGGCAGTTACTACTATTTTGTCTGTGCCATTTAATAACTTACCTGAACCAATAGACGTGTTTAATTCACAATGCCATTGCTCTACTTCAGCACAGACCGGGAATAGGCACTCCACATTTTCACGGCTTCCATTGAAAATGATATATAAACAGTCACCGCTTGCAGGGTCTGCCAGCAGCAACCCGACACAACGAGCAAAGGATTCGTTCCATTGATCTTCAGTCATTGCGTTGCCTTCCGGGTTTGTCCATTGGATCTCCGGAACACCTTCGCTGCCTGCGCGAGCATGGACAAATCGGCGTTGCCGTAATAATGGCTGCGCTTTGCGCAGTGCAATTAAAGACTGCACAAACGCGAAAAATTCAGCCTGATCTTGCTTTAGCGACCAATCAAGCCAATTTATTTCATTATCTTGGCAATAAGCGTTGTTATTACCGTTTTGGGTGCGCCCCATTTCATCACCAGAAAGCAGCAAGGGCACCCCTTGAGACAAAAAAAGTGTCGCTAAAAGATTGCGTCGTTGCTGATCTCGAAATGCATTAACGGCGGTATCATCAGTGGCACCTTCAATACCGTAGTTGTCGGTATAATTAGCCCCGTGCCCGTCATTGTTGTCTTCGCCATTAGCTTCGTTATGTTTATCCTGATAAGACACTGTGTCCATTAACGTAAAGCCATCATGGGTTGTGATCAGGTTTACGCTTGACCATGCACCGCGACCATTATGGTCAAACAGATCACTTGATCCATGAACCCGGCGTGCCAGTTCCGGCAAAATGCCTTCATCGCTTCGCCAGAAACGCCTTACCGAGTCACGGTACTTGTCATTCCACTCTGACCAACCCGGAGGAAATGCCCCCAATTGATAGCCGCCTGGACCAATATCCCATGGCTCTGCTATTAGTTTTACTGTCGACAACACCGGATCTTGTCTCACCGCCGAAAGAAACGAACCACGATTATCAAAGCCATGCGGCTCTCGAGCAAGCGTTGAGGCAAGGTCAAAACGGAACCCGTCTATATGCATATCGGTTACCCAATAACGAAGACTATCCATCACCATCTGTAGTACTCGAGGGTGTCCCACATTCAGAGTGTTTCCGCAGCCAGTATCATTAATGTAGTAGCGAGGGTTGTCATCAAGCAACCGATAGTAGGAACGGTTATCAATACCGCGGAATGACAACGACGGCCCACGGTGATCCCCCTCACAAGTATGGTTGTAGACAACATCTAAAATAACCTCGAGACCCGCATCGTGTAGTTTGCGCACCATCGTTTTAACTTCGCTAAGTCCGCCAGTAGAAAAATAGCGCTGCTCAGGTGCAAAGAAATTTAGCGTGCTGTAGCCCCAATAGTTGCGTAAACCTTTGTCAACAAGGAACCTGTCATCCACAAAATGATGAATGGGTAGCAATTCAACGGTGGTGATGCCTAATGCTTTTAAATGTTCAATAGATGCCGGATCTGCAAGACCCGCATAGGTGCCACGACTTTCCTCGGCAACCGCTTCGTGCCGAATGGAAAATCCGCGTACATGCGCTTCATACATGATACTGTCGGAAAGATGTATTTTCGGTGATCGATCATCTCCCCAAGTGAATGCCGGATCCGCTACCACACACTTAGGCATGCTGCGGGCGTTGTCACGGCGATCAAATGATAAGTCTTGCTTACCACTACCACTGCGATACGCCAAGTGAGCATCAGACCACTTAAGCTCACCATCGATTTGCTTGGCGTAGGGGTCAACAAGAAGCTTGTTCGGGTTAAACCTTAACCCTTGATGTGGATCGTAGGGACCGTGCACACGGTATCCATATCGATCACCAGGCCTACAATCAGGCACATATCCATGCCAGACCTGATCCGTGCACTCAGGCAACGTGAGGCGCGCACGCTCATGACGCCCACTGTCATCAAACAAGCACAACTCCACTCGTTCGGCGTCAGCAGAAAAAAGCGCGAAGTTTACACCGCCGCCGTCCCAGCTTGCTCCAAGCGTATGATGATGGCCGGGCAATATTTCAATTCGCTGCATGGTGGACAATGTAATTCTCTGTCACTGTGTTAGAAATGGCACTAGAGTGTAGCGACATGCAGGTAATACGCAAATGATCAAAATGCGGTGCTTGTTATTACCTGTATCGACAGTTACTCATTGATGTTAAATCTTAGCGTTTACAATCTGTCCGCGATGCAATCAGCTCACCAACCCAAAGAGACAAACTTTTGACACTCTCAAAAATCAAACCTAGCGTCGCCATGTTACTGTTGATACTCACGACCACATTAACCACCAAGAACGCATCCGCAAACAGCCACCTTGTTGACCTTGTCGACTGTCGGGATTTTATCAATGAAGCACCCGCAAGAGTCACTTGCGGCTATGTCACTGTTGCGCGCGATCATAACAAGCCCGACCACAGCACTATTGCGCTCCCGATCTTAATCGCCCGATCAACCCAGTCCACGTCAGCCAATAACGACCACGCCATTTTGATCCCCGGCGCCGGAGGACCAGGTGCGGCTATTGGGTTCGGCTATCGCTATAACACCGGCGATTTTCTAGCACCCTACCAACATCTGCGACAGGCCGGTTACGACGTAATTATTGTTGATCAACGTGGCGCAGGATTCTCTACGCCAAAGCTTAACTGCCACGAAACCATAGAGGTCTTCAAGAGCCTTGTAGTGCGCACGCGAACCCTTGCTGATGAGATTAACGACTATCGTACTGCGATAGACGCTTGCCAGAAAAGACTGACCGCTAGCATTGGAGAAATCAGCGTATTTGATACCCGTCAGTCTGCACAAGACTTTCTGCATATTATAAGTCACTTGTCATACCGTCGCTGGAGCACAATCGCGACCTCGTATGCGACTACGCTGGCACAGGCAATGATGTTGTTACAACCCGATGTGTTCGATTCAGTAGTTCTAGACTCCCCGGTGCCTCTGGATTACCAGCAACCGCTGACTGCAGAATCAACTCACAAGGCGGTAATAAAAACCATTGAACGCTGCCAACTCAATACGGCTTGCGGAAAACGCTACCCAACGCTTGTTTCACAATTTAATAGCCTTCTTCAAGGCGCACGCCACCAACCATTTGAAGTCAACATACGGGCATATGATGATGCAAACATTGCAAGACGCGAAACTCTGGTCATTGATGAAAACGCGTTGTTGTCTATCTTTTTAATTGCAATTTACAGCAACGACTCTATCGCCATTCTGCCTTCAATTATTGACAAAATGCACCGTGGGAGCAAACAGGCTCTAAAATACTTTGCAGAGGATTTCTGGTACCAAAGTACTGATACCGACTACGCTGATGGCTTGAACGTCACGGTGCATTGCAAAGAGCGGCAAGTCCTTGAGGAGCGGTACGCAAAGGCCCACCCTGACTTTCTAAACCAATTATCTGATCAATCAAAAATTGCGCTTCGATCTCAAGTTGATCTTTGCAAAGCCTGGCGTGTTAAATCTGACAACACGCTGCTACCAAAAACCAATTTCAACACCCGAACGTTGATTCTGGCTGGCGGCCTTGATCCAGTAATCAGTCAGGCCGATATTGACAACACTGCCAATAACTTCAACAACGTGACCACCGAAATAGTAGCTGGTGCCGGGCACTCGGTTTGGTTTCAAAGCGACTGCACTAAACAAAATGTTTTGCGGTTCCTGAATAACAATGCAACAGCCACCACCATGGCTAGTTGCGAAAGCACCCTACCCTTGTTTAAATAAAACCATTTGATCAACAGTTGAAATTAAAAGCGCTACGCATTATGGAAACGATAAAGTGCATACTACGCTTATACATCACTGCTGGTTTCAACGACTTCACCGCCAAGATCACTGACAAGTGCGGTTAGCCTTACCAACACCAGACCCAAGCGCTCCCTGTCAGTACCACGAGCCAGCAAAGATACCCGAGAGGCACCGCCTTGCTTGCCCGGGTAGCTGCCTAGATCAAGGTCTGGGAAATCGGCCTGCAACGCACTTAATGGCTGTGAAATCTGCCCTTCAGGTAAATTACACACCACGGTCACACTGAGAAACGCCGAGCCATGTTTAAGCGTTGGAAGAATATTTGCAAACATGGCCTGCATTATTTTTGGTACGCCAGCCATCACATAAACATTTTCAACACAGAAACCCGGCGCTACAGAAACAGGGTTATCAACCAAGGTACCGCCCTGCGGTACATTTGCCATACGCATTCGCGCTTCGTTTGCCTCGACTCCGCGGCTGTCGAAGTAATCAGTTAAAAGCTGTACCGCCTGAGGGTGTTGTAACAATGGCACGCCAAACGCTTTAGCGACACACTGGGCGGTAATATCGTCATGAGTCGGACCAATACCACCGGTGGTGAAAACATAGGTGTATTGCTCTCGCAGGGTGTTTAACGCATCAACAATAACTTCTTCAACATCAGCGATAACCCGACATTCACACACGTGAATACCAACGGATGAAAGGCTTTCAGCAATATGCTTTAAATTTATATCTTGAGTCCTGCCAGAGAGAATCTCATTGCCGACTAACAAAACAGCAGCGGTAGGGTTATTAGACTTCATGATGTTGACCATAGTCGATTTATATTGAATGCAACGGTAGTGTCTCAACCGGGATTGAAAACTGCAATCTTCACCTTACACTATTGGTTGATGGCCGCAATCGCACCGGAAAATTATGTCACATGAATTATCGGACCTGATCAGGAACAATCAACCGGTTATCGTCTTAACCGGCGCTGGCATTAGCACTCAGTCGGGGATACCCGCCTACCGGGACAAAACCGGCTCATGGGTTCAACCCAAACCGGTTCAGGCACAAGAATTTCGAAATAAAAAATCCGTGAGACAGCGCTACTGGCAGAGAAGCATGGCTGGCTGGCCCGTTTTCAACAAAGCAGAACCAAACTCTGCGCACCTTGCGCTGGCAGACCTTGAGAAAGCCGGCATCGTTTCCGCCATAATCACTCAGAACGTTGATGGCTTACACCAACGCGCAGGCAGTAAACACGTCATTGACTTACATGGCAACCTTGCAGAAGTTGTGTGCATGACGTGTGAAGAACAATCAACGCGTAATGACCTTCAACGCAGACTTGAAAGTGACAACAACGATTTTCTTGATAACGAGTTTCAAATTCTAGCGGATGGTGATGCTGCGATAACCAACACCACAGTTACGGAAAATGAATTCAACATCGCCAATTGCCTTAACTGCGGGGGAACGCTAAAGCCCAATGTGGTTTTCTTTGGTGAGAATGTTCCGGTTTCACGAGTGACGTATTGTATGAATGAACTCGACAATGCCGCCATGCTGCTTTGCATCGGAACATCCCTTGCGGTCTTTTCAGGGTACCGGTTCTGCAGAACAGCGCATCAAGCCGGTAAACCGATCGCGCTAATCAACCAAGGGTTAACTCGGGCTGACGAGCTGGCTTCACTAAAAGTGGACAAAGACTGCGGCAGCACGCTGACATCGCTCCGCGATACCCTACGGTAAGTACGGCCTTATGCATCACACAGCCGTTAAAACCTCGCTAGATGCAACATCTAGCTTACTTTACTCAACACATTACCTTACGCCTGCACATGCACAAG
>JALZUX010000212.1 GCA_023301405.1 Granulosicoccaceae bacterium
AGAGTCAGAAAACTGCATATCGTAGGCAGAAATGGTTTTGGCGATGGTGCCGGCGGCGGCTCCGGCCAGAAAGAAATGCCTCGCCACCTCCTGTCCGGCCCCGATCTCGGCGATGGTGCCGTATTTACGCTCGTCTAGATTAACGCGTAGGGCTTTGTCGGTCGTCGTCCGCTGGCTGACATTCTTTTCCATGATCTCTCCTTGATTCAAACCACATGTGCTTGTCCTGTGTGGACTACTCCAACAGCACAGTGAGAACTGATGCACATATAAACGGCTTGCAAAGAAAATACTTTCGGTTTGGCTGGAAATTGCCACTTGCTGTCTGCAGAAGGGCATAGCTATTCGGCTGAAAGCCACTGATCAGTGCATTCAGTTGGACAGGGTTTAGTCCATGCAGATCTAAAGAAAGATTGTCAGTTAGGTAGCTGCCACGAACTAGGGGCGTGGCGAGAGTGTGAGACTTTAAGTCAGATATTTCTGATCAATAGAGGAAAATAGCTTTGCTTCTTTAACGAGTTTGATCGTAATAGCTGGCTGAAAGAGCGCACCCACAGTGGATTCTAGTTCTCGGACACTCACCTGGTCTGGAACTCTGAACGCCAGAGCAATTGATTCAACATTGGTTAGTTTTTCGCGGCTGAGCACACTGGGCACTTTGGGTTTTTTGCTAATTTAATTTCCTGCCAATCCATAGATAGCCCGTCAAGCATCAGTAGTCGGCCTTCAAGCGTTTTGCCAAACCCGGCCAGCACTTTTATGGCTTCTGCCGCTTGTATTGTACCAATGATGCCTACGATAGGGGACAGTACGCCGGTTTGTGCGCAAGTATCGGCGGTGTCTGAATCACCGGAATACAAGCAGCGGTAGCATGGCGCATCGGCTTTGTGGCCGGCAAAAACTGACACCTGTCCGTCGAACCTGATGGCGGCGCCAGACACCAGCGGCACGCTATGTTTTACGCAGGCTTCATTGACTGCGAAACGGGTAGGGAAGTTGTCGCTTCCTTCAAGGACCACGTTGCATTGGGGGACTAGCTGTTCAAGTGATTCTGCATCCAGTACTTCGTCGATGGTGTCTATTTGAATATCAGGATTAATAGCCAGGCAAGTGGTGCGGGCAGAGTGCGATTTAAGTTCACCGGTGCGGTCTGTGTTGTGAGCGATCTGGCGTTGCAGGTTTGATATTTCAACGACATCGAAATCTGCAAATATCAGTCTGCCAACTCCGGCGGCAGCTAAGTACATAGCAGCGGGGCTGCCAAGACCGCCCAAACCGACCATGAGTGCAGTGCTGTCAAGTAATCGTTGTTGGCCCTGTTCGCCTATGTCACTTAAATTAATGTGGCGGCTGTATCTGTCTTTTTGCTCTGGATTCATGGTTTTCATCAAATTTTGCACGCAAATAATACGTTGGTCTGCACTCTGTTCTATCATACACAGGTGAACTTTCTAGCACATGTCTACCTTGCCAATAGCGACCCCGATTCTATCGTGGGGCAAATCTGTGGTGATTTCGTCCGTGGGTCAGATCTGGATTATCTTCCGGAGGCTGTGGTGCGTGGTATTCGTGTACATCGTGCGATTGATTCCTACACCGACCAGCATCCGTTAAACCTGCAGGCAAGGGAGCTATTTGATAAACCCTACAGGCGTTATGCAGGCATCATTACCGACGTAGCCTATGATCATTACCTGGCACTTGATTGGAAAACCTACAGCGATATTCCATTGCAGAGCTATTCAGATCTGGTCGACGAATCACTGGCGGCTCGGCACTCAATTCTACCGGCAGAGTTGCAACGTTTTGCCCCTTACCTGAAAAGCGAAAAAATACTGCAAAGCAATGTCGACAGAGTTCATATTGAACTCACTCTACAGCGAATATCACGGCGTCGTAAAAGTCTGACACCGCTAGCTACGGCGGCACCGGCGCTATGGGAAAACAGTGATCAACTTAAAGCGATCTTTGATGAGTTTTTCCCGCAGCTGATCAGCTACGCCAAAAGCATGCAACAAAAATTCAACACCGAAGCCGCAATTGGTCACGCAAATGACTGAGTCTAAAAGGCCTTCGCAATCACCCGATGAAGTCGATCAAAAGCAAACAGGCCGCTTGGTTGGTAAAGACCGTGAGTTAATTCCGCATGGTCCGGCGGCCAACACAGAGTTAGTCATTGAGTCGAAAACCAAAGTAAATCTTGCGCCATCCCGAAAAAAGAAAAAGAAGCGCAGCACTGATCTTTCATCACCTAAGCTTTATATTAATCGCGAGCTAAGTTTTCTTGAATTCAATCACCGTGTGCTGGCTTTGGCGCGTGAACGAAAAATTCCGCTGTTAGAGCGGCTATTTTACTTGTGCATTTGCAGCAGTAACCTTGATGAGTTTTTTGAGGTTCGGGTTGCCGGACTGCAAAAGCAGTCACAAGCCGGTGCCGTAGGCAGTGGCCCTGATCGACTCAAGCCCGATGAACAGCTGCAACGAATCAGCATCAAAGCACACCGAATGGTGCGGCAGCAATATAAAGTGCTGAACAACGAATTACTACCGGCCCTTGAAGCAAACGGAATCAGCTTTCCGCCAACGGGGCGCTGGTCAAAAAAAGTAAAAGTCTGGGCACGTGCCTTTTTTGATAATGAGCTGCTACCAGTATTGAGCCCGCTTGGTCTTGATCCCGCGCACCCGTTTCCCCAGCTAATGAATAAAAGCCTGAATTTTATAGTCAGCCTTAAGGGCAAAGATGCGTTTGGCCGTGATACCAGCATGGCGGTAGTGCGCGCGCCACGTTCACTGCCACGAATAATACCGGTACCAGACGATCTGTCAGACGGGCGCAAGCAGTTTGTGCTTCTTTCAACGATGATTCAGCACAATATGCCAAGGTTGTTTCCGGGCTTGCAAACGCAAGGTGCTTATCAGTTTCGGGTAACTCGTAATAGCGATCTATACCTTGCCGACGAAGACGTAGCTGATCTGCGGCTGGCACTGCAAGACGGTCTGAACGCCCGTGACTATGGTCAAGCTGTGCGTTTAGAAGTAGGCGATGATTGCCCTGAAAAAATAATAGACTTCCTGTTGCAGCAATTTAATCTGAACTCAGATGACTTATACATTTGTCATGGTCCAGTCAACCTGAACCGTTTGCAAAAACTGCCACAGCTCATAGAAAGGGCAGAGCTGAAATACCCGGTGCATAAGCCGGTAAACACCC
>JALZUX010000213.1 GCA_023301405.1 Granulosicoccaceae bacterium
GGCAGTCCAACATAATTAACTGCAAGACTCGCCTGAGCTGATTCATTCTCTCGTAAAAAAGCCAGTTCAGCCTGCTGTATTCTCAGTTCAAATTCAGATTGCCCGGGAAAGCGATGCAGCATTGATGTCATCCACCAGCTAAAGCGTTCAGCTTTCCACACCCGTGACAGTGCAGTTTGAGAATACGCGTCTAGGCCTTCGTTGTTTTTATTCAGGTAGTGCTGTTTTAGCGCTTGAAACAAGTAGTGCACGTCAGATGCAGCTGTGTTCAGCCCTTTAGCGCCAGTGGGAGGCACAATATGGGCGGCATCACCGCAAAGAAATAACTTGCCCCATTGCATAGGCTCACAGACAAAAGACCGCAGCGGTGCGATAGATTTTTCGATGGAAGGTCCGGTGATTAGGGTGTCTGCAAAGCTTTCAGGTATTCGGCGTTTCAGCTCTGCCCAGAAAGCGTCATCAGACCAGTTGTCTATATGGTCTTGCTGGTCACACTGAATATAGTAGCGGCTGAGGTTTTCGTTACGCATCGAGCACAATGCAAAGCCACGCTCAGAATTTGCGTAGATGAGCTCTTCATGAATTGGCGGAGTTTCAGACAAAATACCCAGCCACCCGAATGGATAAACTTTTTCAAATTCGTTTCGGACTGTGTCGGGGATGGTCTGTCGGCTTACCCCATGGAATCCATCGCAACCGGCTACATAGTCGCAGTCGATTTTAAAAGGTTTGCCGTTGCTGCTGCCGCTTACACTGGGAGAAGCTGATTGGATATCGTTAATGCAAACATCATCTGAATTGAAAATGGTATACGCGCCGGCGTTCTCTCGGGCATCATAGAGGTCTTGAGTGACTTCTGTTTGCCCATAAACAGTGACGGGTTTGTCAATGTACTTGGTGAATGGTATACGAAAATGATTGTTGTCATAGGCGATCACCGTGCCGTCATGGCTGATGCCATCCCGTTTTAGTCTTTCGTCAACACCGGCTTGCTCCATTAAGCTGACCAGGCCTCGCTCGAGTACGCCAGCGCGAATTCGGCTTAATACGTAATCACGGTCTTTGCGCTCAACCACAATGGCGTCAATACCGGCTACATGCAAAAGCTGTCCCAAAAGAAGACCGGATGGGCCACCGCCTATGATGCAGACTTGAGTTCTCATTTTTGTGGCTTTACCTGCAGCGCTAAGTCTTTATGGCAATGATTGCAACGTGAAGCGCAAATCATGATTTTTTCTGTAACTGTTTAATCGCGTTACCGATACCTTCAACAGTAAGGGGAAACATGCGTTCTTTCATGAGTTGGTGGGTGATTTTGATTGAAGGCACGCGTGGCCAATGAACTTCAGGCTCCGGGTTCAACCACACGGCATGCGGAAATTTTTCAAGAACTCTTTCAATCCAGGTAACTCCGGACTCTTCGTTCCAATGCTCAACGCTGCCACCGGCGGTGGTTATTTCAAAAGGGCTCATGGTGGCATCACCGACAAAAATCACCCGATAGTCAGCCCCGTAGGTGCGCATAAATTCAACGGTAGGGATGACTTCGTTGTGGCGTCTGTGGTTATCTTTCCAAAGGCGTTCGTAAAGGAAGTTGTGAAAGTAATAGTATTCTAAGTGCTTAAATTCACCGCGCGCGGCTGAAAACAGTGCCTCACTGACTTGCACGTGGTAGTCCATTGATCCGCCCACATCAAATAGCAACAGCACCTTTATTGCGTTGCGGCGCTCTGCCACCATTTTGATGTCCAGCAGTCCGGCGTTTTTTGCAGTGGCGCTGATGGTGTCGTTGAGATCAAGTTCATCTTGCGCTCCCTGACGGGCAAAGTGTCTTAGCTTGCGCAATGCCATTTTAAAGTTACGGGTGCCCAATTCGCGTTGGTCATCAAGGTTTTTATATTCACGTTTGTCCCAAACTTTCAGTGCGCGGCCGTGGCGCCCGGTTTTCTGACCAACTCTTACCCCCGCAGGGTTATAGCCATACGCGCCGAATGGTGATGTGCCACCTGTGCCAACCCATTTGCTGCCACCTTGATGGCGCTCTTGTTGTTCCTCAAGGCGTTTGCGCAGCGTTTCCATGATCTCATCCCAGCCGCCCAGTTCTTCTATTTTTTGCTTTTCCTCTTCGGTGAATAATCGCTCTGCTTCAAGCTTAAGCCATTCGTCGGGGATATCGCCAATGACGTTGGCAAAAGTACTTTGAAGCCCGGATACATAGTCACCAAAGACTTTGTCAAAGCGATCGAAATGGCGTTCGTCCTTTACCAATGCCAGACGTGCAAAGTGATAGAAATCGTCAATGTCGTAGTTACCGATCCCGGTGTTTAAGCCGTCAAGCATGGCAAGGTATTCGGTAATCGAAACAGGCACCTGGGCTTGTCGCAGCCGGAAAAGGAAGTCGATCATCATGTTGGTTGGCCGCTTGTTATTGCTTGCGACGGTTTAGAAAAACCAGCCGTTCAAACAGATGCACGTCTTGTTCGTTCTTTAGCAGCGCGCCATGCAGTTTGGGAATAATTGAGTTCGGGTCATCTGCTTGCAAAGCATCTGCGGGGATGTCTTCTGCGAGTAGCAATTTTATCCAATCCAATAGTTCAGAGGTGGACGGTTTTTTCTTTAACCCTTGAACTTCACGAATATCGAAAAATACTTTCAGGGCGGCTTCGAGCAGATCGTTTTTTAGGCCCGGGTAGTGAACATCGATAATCTGCTTCATGGTGCCAGCGTCAGGGAAGCGGATATAGTGAAAAAAGCAACGGCGAAGAAAAGCGTCGGGGAGTTCTTTTTCGTTGTTGCTGGTGATGATTACTAATGGTCTGTTTTTAGCGACGATGGTTTCTCGGGTTTCGTAGACGTGGAATTCCATTTTATCGATTTCAAGTAGCAGATCATTGGGGAATTCAATATCGGCTTTATCAATTTCATCGATCAGCATGACCCCCATCTTGTCTGACTCAAACGCTTCCCACATTTTGCCTTTAATAATGTAGTTTGAAATATCGTGTACACGATCATCGCCAAGTTGGGAGTCACGCAGTCTGGATACCGCGTCGTATTCGTAAAGGCCTTGCTGCGCCTTGGTGGTTGATTTGATGTGCCAACGGTACAACGGCGCGTTGATTGATCGTGAGACCTCCTCGGCTAGCTGCGTTTTACCGGTGCCGGGCTCCCCCTTAATGAGCAGTGGTCTACCCAGTGTAATGGCGGCGTTTACCGCCAGGGTGAGGTCGTCAGTTGAAACGTAGCTGTCAGTGCCGCTAAATCGCTGGCTCATTGTGGATCCCGGTAAATGGAGTGCAACGTCCATTGTAGAGAGTCGTGATCAGTTGTAAAAGGTCAAACTTGTGGGGCTCAGTGATTGTGGCAGAGAGGGGCGATGGGGTAATGGCGTGGTGAGGTTTAAAGCCCAGTATTAAACCAAGTAAAGTGGGCCGCTTGCGCTATTTTGTCTGTACCGGTGTGCTGTTGCAAATTAAGCTTGCTGATCTATTGATCGGTGTTTAACTCTATTGCCCTGTGCATTGAGGTTTGCACAATTGCCCTTGCGACGGCGCGTTTACGGGCCGCAACTGCTGCCCCTGTTTATTGAGTCGCCTTTATCGCCAGTGTCTTTATCGAATCTAGGGCAAACGGCGATGATAATCGCTGCCCTCTAGTACTTGAAGCCAGTGCCCAAAACGCGTCGAAATCGGCTTATGCCAACACTAATCAGTAACAACAGCAACAGTTGCGAAGGATCAGTGCTACCAGAGCCCTCAGTATGGTTGTCACCGTCCGGCAGTTCGACTGGCAGCGGTGTGTTGCCATCACCTGTGGTTACTGAGAATTCAGTGCTGAATGCACCCACTGATAAAATGAGCTGGGTTTCTGAGTCGAGTGCGCTGCCTGATTGCAGCGATACAGAGATTGTATCTCCACTTCTGACCGTACCTTGAGCAGCCGTCAAGCCATTATCATTGATCGAGTAGAAACCGCCGCTGATCGTAACAATTGCTGGCTCTTGAAGCCCGCTGACGACTATCGTTTCAGAGTGTGCTGGCGAATTAACCGCCGCATTGACTATCGGGGCAAATGAGAAGGCTGCAGGTTGCTCGGTGTTGAGATTTGCCATCAGATCGAAGGTGGCCTCGCCGTCATTTGATCGATGAATGGCGCGCTCAACAGCAAAAAAATAAGTCCCTGCATCCACACGTGAAGCCACTCGGAAATTTAAGCCGTTGCCGGTGTCGTCGTCGAGGGCCAGCACGCTCAGGTTTTCGTTTAACAAATAACCGTACAAATCTGTTGCTGAATCAGAAGCCACCGTTAGTAAACCCGTTTCAGTGGTGTTGATCTGGAAGTAGCGAATATCACGGTTGCCAAACAGGCTTGCTGAAGTCTGTAGCGTTAGCGGTAACGGTATGAGTTGACTGGTAATGATGCCTTCTTCGGTGGCAGAGTTGTTGGGGATGTTGCCGTCCCGGGCGGCTGCTACAGCGCCTGATAAGTTTAGAATTCCGCCACCACAGTAGTAGATGTTGCAATCACCGTCGGTGGCAAAGTCGGTGGAAGTGATTTGTAGAATGCTCTGAATCTGTTGGGGCGACAAATCATTGTTCACGCTTTGCATCAGGCTGATAGCACCACTGACGAGCGCTGCTGAAAAGCTACTGCCGGTCTCGGTTTGGTAGGTGTGGCCATCGGGATTTGAGGTCCGCCTACCGCTGTTGGCTGCCACTACGATGTCTCGACCGGGGGTGGCCACAGTGACTTTTAAACCGTAGTTTGAGAAACCGGTATCAATGCTGCCACCCGGCGTACTGGAACCGACAGTGATTACATCGGCACAGTTGGCCGGTGATGATCGTAATGCGTTGTTGTTTTCGTTGCCTGCTGCAACAACAAATGGAATCCCCAGAATGTTGAGTTCATCAATGACGTCCTGCCAAGCGGGCGTACACTCTGTTTGGCCACCAATACTTAAGTTGATTACTGTGGCGGGGGTGTCATTGAGTGGCGCTCCTGACACGGCTAAACCGGCGCTCCAGCGGATCGCATCGATTATGTCGGCATCGGTGCCGCCACATCGGCCCAGTGCTCTGGCGTATAAAATCTGTGCATTCCAGTCAATACCGGCAATACCTTCTGAATTGTTGCTGTTACCGGCGGCCGCGCTGGCAACGCCAGTGCCATGCCAGCTGCTGGACTGTGAATCGCAATGATCACCGGGATCAGTGGGGTCAGAATCGCGACCGTCGCCATCATTGGCTGCGGTGAAAACATTTGCACCCTCAGCGCTGACAAAGTCGTGACCCAGGCCCGTTATTGCACGATTTTGCAACTCCGGATGGTCTGGAAGTGCGCCGGTATCGACGATGGCAATCACTGAGGTTTGAGACCCGGTGGTGATATCCCAGGCACCCGGCGCGCGAATGCTGTACGTGCCTTCGAATAAGTAGGACTGATTTCCCGGGATTGAGTTGTCTTGAAATAGCGGATCGTTTGGCTGAACCAGGGTATGGCGACGGTACTCGACCGAGACCGACTCCACTGCTGAGCTGGTTGCGATCTGTTGCGCGCGCAGGTGCAGAGCGTTGCT
>JALZUX010000214.1 GCA_023301405.1 Granulosicoccaceae bacterium
AAGTATGTAAAAACCACCCAACCCGGGCCGCACTGGCGTATACCTTGGCCTGTACAAAAACATCTGACGGTTAACATTGATCAAAATCGCTCAGTTGAATTGAAATCACAAGAGATACTCACCAAAGACGAGAACATCGTCGAGATTGATCTTGCTGTGCAGTACAACATCAAAGACGCTGAGTTCTACCTGTTCAACGTGACCGACCCAGATTCCACTCTGCGACAAGCGGCAGAGAGCGCATTGCGAGAAACAGTTGGCCTGACGGTTATGGATCAGGTGATCACCGAAGGGCGTGGCATAATTCAGTCAGATACCAAAGAGAAAATACAGGAAGTGCTAGATAGCTACGAGGCTGGTATCTTCGTGACTGCAATCAACTTGCAGAGTGCGCAGCCGCCGGAAGCCGTTCAAGATGCATTTTCTGACGCCATTAAAGCGAGAGAGGATCAAGAGCGCTTTATAAATGAGTCGGAAGCCTATAAAAATGGCCTGTTACCTCAGGCTCGTGGTGACGCGGTTATTGCGATAGAGGAGGCGAAAGCCTATCAGTCCCAGATTGTTAACGCCGCTCAAGGTGAGGCAGCACGTTTTGAATCTTTGCTGACCGAGTACCTGAAAGCACCTGAAGTGACCAGGCAGCGTTTATACCTTGATTCACTAGAAACCGTGCTGTCGAACAGTAGTAAGGTCATGGTTGATGTTGAGGGCGGAAACAACCTGATGTATCTGCCAATTGATAAGCTTATGGGTGGTGCAGGTGGTGCTGGTATGTCTCCGGATGCGCTCAAGGATACGGTTTCAAATTTCACTAATTCCAAATCGAGTGACTTGCTGCCTTCTCAGCGCAGTAGTGATAACCGGTCGCGATCAAGGGGGACTCAATAATGTTTAGAGTTATTTTAATTGTTCTTGCTGTGCTTGCATTCCTGGTGACGGTAAACAGCACAATTGCGCCATTCTTTATTGTCGATGAACGCGAGCGTGCGATTAAACTGTTTTTAGGGGAAATTGAAGAAGAGCAGTATGAAGCCGGGTTGCACATGAAATGGCCTTTCGTTAACACTATTCATAAATTTGATAGTCGAATTATGAATATTGATGCGATTCCGGAGCGAGTTCTGACCAGTGAAAAGAAGAACGTTATTGTTTCTTCGTTCGTGAAGTGGCGTATCAGCAACCCGCGAGAATTTTTCAAGGCAACTGGTGGTGATAATCGCCGAGCCGAAAGACTGCTCTCGCAGTTCATCAATAAGGGAATCAAAGACGCTATTGGTAAGCGTACTATGCAAGACGTGATTTGGGGGCAGCGATTGGAAATCATGCAAGAGGTCGCTGTTGCAACCAATGAGCAGGCTTCGCCACTTGGCGTTGAAATTGTTGATGTACGAGTGAAAAAGGTCGAGCTACCTGAAGACGTAAGCGACTCTGTCTACAGCCGTATGAGACAAGAAAGAGCCAAGGTGGCAAAAGATTTCCGCTCGAAAGGTCAGGAAAAAGCAAAGGGCATTGTGGCTGATGCGGAGCGCCAACGATCAGAGTTGCTAGCCGAGGCATACAATGAGTCACAACAAATACGTGGTAGGGCTGACGCCATAGCCGCTGAGGTTTATGCCAAAGCGTATGGCAAAGATCCAGAGTTCTATGCAATGTATCGAAGTCTGAATGCGTATAAGGCCACCTTTAGTGGTAAAAATGACGTACTATTGATACGGCCTGACTCTGAGTTCTTTAAGTACTTTAATAGTGCTGAAGGCAGTAAATGAGTCTAGCGCAAAGCGCTTATGGGTAAATTCAAACGGCTTGTGATAACAAGCCGTAGTCCAAAATAGCAACCAGAGCCTGATCATGGCCGGAGAGATCCTGACTGCGATTGCCCTTGTCTTGGTGATAGAGGGTTTACTCCCCGCCATTAGTCCGTCTTCCTACAAACGTGCAGTTTCAGAGCTTGCCTCTATGTCAGCTCGTGGTATCAGGATAACGGGGCTGGTCCTCATGGTAGTGGGTGCCATCCTGCTGCAATTTGTGCACTAAACTGAAGAACAATAAAATTGAATACGCAAGGCCAAAACCACTGGCAATTGCCTGAGGGTATGGATGAAATGCTGCCTGAGCAGGCACATTTCAGAGAATATCTGAGGCGCTGTATTTACGATTTGCATCTCGGTTGGGGTTATCAGCCTGTCCATCCACCTTTTGTTGAGTACCTGGAGTCGCTGCTGTCTGGTGCCGGGCGCGATTTTGATCGGCAAACGTTCAAAATAGCGGATCCTGTCAGTGGCAGAATGATGGGGGTGCGTGCCGATATGACGCCTCAGGTAGCAAGGATTGATGCGCACCAGTTGAGCGATAACGGAATATCCCGGCTGTTCTATCTAGGGACGGTTATCAGAGCGTACGGTGACAGTGCTGGTAGAAGTCCGTTGCAGTTGGGAGCAGAGCTTTTTGGCCATAGCGGCATCGACAGCGATGTGGAAATTATTCAATTGATGCTGGCTACCCTTGAGGTGGTGGGAATTAAAGATGCGCATTTGGATTTGGGGCACGTAGGGATCTACAGAAGCCTGGTCGAACGACTGGAATTGTCTGCCACTGATCAATCGCTATTGTTTGATTTGTTGCAGCGAAAAGCTGAGTCAGATATCAGTCAGTTGGCCGGTTCACTGGGG
>JALZUX010000215.1 GCA_023301405.1 Granulosicoccaceae bacterium
GGCTAGTTTTTTTGTGTGGTCGTTTTTCATTGTTGGCTGCAGCGGCAGCGACAACGACAACTTCGCAGACGTGCCTTTTGATGATTTAACCTCTGTTCCCCCAGAGGATAGGCTCCCTCAGATCAATCTGCAAACCCGCGGTAATACCATTGTCGATGAGCCTAAAACTATAGCTTCAATGTCTATTTTGGATGGGGGTGTTGAGATCTATAACGGTGATATTGGCATTGAAATAAGGGGCTCTACTTCGCAAAGATTTCCTAAGAAGTCTTATGGGTTTGAAACGCGCGACAGTGAAAATGAGGATTTGGACGTATCGTTACTGGGTATGCCTGAAGAGGAAGACTGGATACTCTACGCCCCCTTCATCGATAAATCACTGATGCGAAATATACTTATTTATGATCTTTCCAGAGATATGGAACGCTATGCCAGTCGCACCAGATTCGTCGAAGTAAGCATCAATAGTTTTTACAGGGGCGTTTTTGTTTTCATGGAAAGGCTAAAACGTGACGATAATAGAATAGACATCAATAATCTAAAAGACGATGAAAACTCTGGTGAGGATCTTACCGGGGGTTATATTCTCAAGATTGATAGGGGCAGCGATACGTTTGCGTCCAATTTTCCACCCAACCATGCATCCGATGGCCAAAGAATTAATTTTGTATTCGATGATCCTGATAAAGACGATATAACCGATGAACAACAGGCCTATATATCCAGCTACATGAATGATTTCGAAACAGCGTTAGCATCGGATGAATTCACCGACAGTAACGCCGGCTACGTCGCCTATATAGATGTCCCCAGTTTCATCGATTTTTTCATACTAACCGAGCTTTCTAATAACGTAGATGGCTATCGATTAAGTACGTGGATAACCAAGGATAAAAATGAAAAATTGAAAATGGGGCCAATATGGGATTTTAACCTGGCGTTTGGAAATGCTGACTATTGTGGTGGCGGCGATACGAATGTTTGGGCGTATCAATTCAATGAGCGTTGCTCAGATGATGACTATCAAGTCCCTTTTTGGTGGGAACGTTTACTGGAAGACCCTAACTTCACCTCTCAGCTCCAGAGTCGCTGGAATTCTCTTCGTCAAGATGTATTGTTAGAAGAGTCTATTAACGATCAAATTGATTCTTACAACACGCTGTTGAGTGAGGCGGGGGCGATAGAAAATAACTTCAATAAGTGGCCTGTTTTGGGTGTTAATGTTCCGCCCAATAACTTTGTTGGTAATAGCCACAGTGAAGAGGTGGATTTTCTTAAAACATGGATAGATGAGCGCTTAATCTGGTTGGACAACGCTATCAATGAATTGTGAATGTAAACTCACGTTGAGCGCCCAATGCCGGGCAGCCAACGAAGCAAGAAAAATTCGCTCAGTACCCGGTGACTGGTAATATCAGTTTTTAAATTTGTTTTTCAGTGAAAGAGGCACCTGTGAGGCTTAACACGTTCAATCGAACGGTAGCCTAGCAGGGGCCTTGATATTAATCAGGCATCGATGAGTTAGCCCAATACCATTTGATAGCTAGCAGGCACGTATTGGTACCCATCTTCGCTGCGCGGCGCAACATAGCTCCACGCCGGGAAAAGGCGTATCGTACCCGACAAACGGTACTTATCGGCTGACAACATACCCAATACCCGTTTACGGGTGGCAGCCGCGACATCTTTGTCCATAGCAAACTTTACTTCCCGGTCGGGATCAGCTAACGACCACACATGGTGGTTTGAGGGGTCGGCAATTAGGATCAATTGCTCACCACTGGATTCCAGTATGTACGCACGGCTGCCAGCACCGACAGGTATTCGATTCCCTGGTCAGACATAATTTCTGAAGCTGCGTGAAGATATCTATTACGATCGGACTCAAAGCTTGTCCTTATACGGTAAGTTAATGTTGGCGCGGAATGTTGTGTTCTAGTATGTCGCTGCAATTTGTGACGATCTGCCTCAACCCGCAACAAGTAAAATATAATCAGATAGCAAATCTGGTTTGAATTAGTGTACCCATGAACCGAAAACGATATCTATTCTATATCTCCCAAAACTATGGCTATGGCATTCTCAGGCCGTTGCAACACGTTATTCGGGAACGTGGGGGCGAAGTTGCCTGGTTTCTGGAAGGGCAGGTGTCTGCTGAATATCTGCACAGCAGCGAAAAAAAACTGGCCAGCCTGGATGAAGTGTTTGCCTATCGGGCAGATGCTACGATATTCCCCGGCAACATGGCACCGACCTTTTTACCCGGTATCAATGTGGCCGTTTTTCACGGCTTTGATGCCGGAAAACTGGATAAACGAGGCCGTAACGATCACTACAAAATCAGGAATTGTTTTGATCTGTATTGCACACAAGGGCCTGAGTCTACCGGCATGTTTGAATCATTGTTGCCACCGCCACGAAGCTATTTTGTCACGCAGACGGGCTGGTGTGCACTGGACCCTTTGTTTTCAGACCGGCGCATTGCAGGTAACGCGGCAGATGACACGCGACCAACCCTGTTGTTTTGCTCGACGTTTTCCAGGCGACTGTCCTGTGCCGATAGATTATATGACACCGTTAAACAACTAAGCCAGACAGGCAAGTGGCGCTGGATTGTTCAATTCCATCCTAAAATGTCGCGTCAAACGGTAGAGCAATACAAGGCGCTGACCTGCGAACATCTGACGCTGGTTGAGACGGATGATATTAACCCGCTTTTACGCCAGGCGGACGTCATGCTGTGTGATACGTCATCAGTGATTACTATGTTTTTACTGTTAAACAAACCGGTTGTAACGTTTAATAATATTTCGCCGGACGATCATCTGTTAAACATCTCAAACGAAAAGGAGCTGGAACGCACGCTTGGTCATGCCTTTAGCCAACCCGCCGAGTTGATGCGCTCTATTACGGCTTTTGGACAGAGAGTCCATCCCTATACGGACGGCCTGTCTGCTCAGCGCACGCTCGACGCCATTGATGATGCGGTAGCTAACCAGTCGCAACTGGCAGGTAAGAAAGCGGACTTACTACGGCAATATAAAATGCGTAAAAAACTGCGCTATTGGCGAATTTGACCGTGTCGAATGTAATAGTGGCGAATATGATCTTTGCCGCCTAAGATTTTGACAGTGGGTTATCGCGCAATGATTCGATTAAAGTATTCAGTAAATGAATCAACGGTGCTCTGGTGCGATAGCCTACCATTAATAACATCTGTTGCATTGTCCGTTAAACGTTGCAGTTCATCCGGCGTTTGATACAGATAACGTATCTTGTCAGCGATCGCTGCGGGGTCTGCCAGCGGCACGATATAGCCATTTTTGTTATCTTCTATAATTTCCATCGTTCCCGCATTGGCTGCGGTAATGACCGGTGTACCGTTGGCCAGTGATTCCAGCACTGCTCGTGGCAGTCCCTCTCGCAGCGAAGGTGCAACCATGATGTCGCATGCTTTGGCGATCTGCGGTACATCCTGCCGAAAGCCGGGCTGGCTTATTCTTTCTGCCATGCCGGTGGCCTGAATTTGTTGTTGAAATTCGGGCTTGTCGAATCCGTTGCCAACCAAAATCACACGCAGCCCTGGCAGATCCACTAGCTGACTGAGTGCCTCGATAAAGTACTGCATGCCTTTATAGGGTCGGTGGCTTCCGATGCACAGCACATTGAACCGTGTGCTGTCACTGGAAAATTCTGTCAGATCGGCTGCCGGCGCTGTATACCAGGCACTGTCATGGCCTTTGTAAATGGTCGACACAAATGGACCTATGGCCTTTCTGGCGCGTGACTTTACGTGGTCTTCAACTGCCTTCGAGACGCACACGATACCATTGATACGTGGATTCAAAACGCCCAGGTAGTTGCTGATATCGGTGAGGTACAAGCCGCCGGTAGTGCCTCGGTAGGCAACCATCTTTGCTGATGTGCCAATGCATGCCATAGCGGCGTTTGGAATGGTTCGGGATGTCGTGGCGTAGACGGCATCAATGTTTTTCGATTTGATCAGATGGTTCAGTTGCTTTATGTGTTTCCAAACCAGTTTGCTGCCGTAAGGCAGGCTCTGCAAATCGATATTCGCGTCTTCATAACGGCTAAGGTAGGCGCTTTGAGGGTCAACACAGAGTGTTAATTCGTGTCCGGCTCTGGCCAGACTCAGGTAAATTTCGGCCTCGGGTCTGACACTGGAGAACGATCGGCCCTTGTCAGGTACTATCAATAGTCTCACGAGCATCCCGCCAGCCAATGGCATTCACGAAAGTTAACTTCAATCATGTGATCTCCAGGTGTTGCTCTAATGGTTTTGTTGCTCTAATTGTTGCGGACAGGGTAATACCGGTGACATGGATGCGGTAAAGATTCCAGGTACATTTTACACATAATAATTAACCTGGCTGCGGACAGGCTCCTAGGAGCCTGTCCGGGAACTAGGGTCGTTGCGAGGGTGTGAGATTTCGAGTCAGATATTTCGATCAATAGAGGCGAATAGTCATTCTTCTTTAACGATATTGATCGTAATAGCT
>JALZUX010000216.1 GCA_023301405.1 Granulosicoccaceae bacterium
AGCAGTGCACCACAGCTTGAACCAGCCGTGTCTTTGAATTCTATTGGAATGGCAGCAGCCGTGCCCGGTACACCATCTATTGCGGCATTTCCGCTATAAACCGGTTGACCATTTTCTATTGGCACCGTAGCTATGGCTATTTGACCGGTATTTTCCATGTAAATAGAAACACTGGTCTGATCACCTTCAGCCGTAACCAGACCACGCTCTATCGCAAACGGCCCGACACCGGCCAAAATATTGCCGCAATTCTGGCCATCTGAAACTAACGCTTGCTCTACATTAACTTGCAGGAAAAGGTAATCGACATCAACTCCTTGTCGATCAGATACTTTAACCACGGCAACTTTTGACGTTAGGGGATCTGCACCGCCCATACCGTCAATCTGCCTTGCATCCGGTGAACCCATGACGTTAAGCAGAAACGCATCACGGTCTGCGGGTAGATCAGAGGCGATAAAATACCCGCCCTTTGACGTGCCACCGCGCATCCACATACAGCGGACGCCATCAGACATATTTAAGACCTTTCTCCGCTAAGCGCTCTCGCATTTCATATAGATCAAGACTTGGTTTCCCCGCCGCCAGTATCTGACGTTTCTCTTCTTCATTGGCCAACCGCTCCTGCGCTTTCACAAGCACTTCAACGGCATGTTCACGCTTCACCACACAGACACCGTCATCATCAGCAATAATCACATCACCGGGAGTGATCGCAGCACCAGCGCACACCACAGGAACGTTAACCGAACCAACTGTTTCTTTAATTGTACCCTGTGCACAGATGGCCTTAGACCACACCGGAAAACCCATTTCGGTAAGATCTTTTACATCACGCACACCGGCGTCGATAATCAAACCACTGCACCCATGAGCAATAGCAGATGTTGCCAATAGATCACCAAAATAACCAGCGTCAGACGGTGACGTAGTGGCCAGCACAAGAATATCTCCAGCAGATATTTGCTCAATAGCTACATGTAACATCCAGTTATCTGCGGGCGCACAAAGCACTGTCACTGCAGTTCCACCAATACATGCACCGGCATAAATCGGCCGCATGTAACTTGCCAGCAAGCCAATGCGGCCTTGCGCTTCATGCACTGTTGCAACACCACATTTAGCTAAAGCTTGTGCTGTTTCTTTATCAGCACGTTGTATATTTTGAACAACCACGCCCATTAGATTTAGTCCTTACTTAAATAGCGGTTAAAATATAGATGCTGCATTTACAACATTGATTTTTCGAGCCGATCAAGTACTTCCATCACTGGCAGCACCTGTCGAAAAGAGCCGTTTGGCTCGCGTTTGCTCTCAATGGCATCGACAAACTCACGATCAATCAATTCGATCCCGTTGCTAGAAACAGCAACGCCAGTAAGATCAATCGGATTTTCAGAGCCGTCGACTAAATCATCGTAGCGTGCGATGTAGGTTCCGTTATCACAGATGTATCGAAAGAAAGTGCCTAGCGGACCATCGTTATTAAACGACAGACTCAACGTACAGATTGCGCCCTTGGGAGTTTTTAAACCAATTGACATGTCCATGGCGATTCCAAGTTCAGGATGTTTCGGCCCCTGTAGTGCGAATACCTCTGAGGGGACTTCCCCTGTTTGGTACATGAATAAATCAACCGTATGACAGGCATGGTGCCATAAAAGATGATCTGTCCAGCTTCTAGGGTTACCAAGGGCATTCATATTGGAGCGGCGGAAAAAATACGTTTGCACATCCATTTGCTGAATGCTTAACTCACCGGCCTTAATTTTATTCTTCATAAACTGATGCGAAGGGTTAAACCGTCGCACTTGACCTGCCATTCCCACCATGCCGGTTTCTTTTTGCACTTCCACAACACGCCTTGCGTCTGCTGCGCTGTCAGACATAGGTATTTCACACAACACATGCTTACCAGCTTGCATACATTGGATGCTTTGATCCGCATGCATTTGCGTTGGCGTCGACAGAATAACGGCGTCGACGTCGTCTTTTGCCAGAGTCTCTGCAAGATCAGTAGTCGCATGTTGAATGCCTCGCTCTTTAGCAAAGGCACTTATAGAATCTTGAGTGCGCCCAACCACCGACGTAACCTGCACGCCATCAATTTTAGCTAAGGCATCAAGATGCTTAACACCGAAAGCACCTGCGGCACCGGCAACAGCTATTTTAATCATTCGGCAGTATCCTCATAGCTTGCTACCCGGGAGTGAAGGTCTTCAGCACTATTATGTTGGCTCATGGTAGGCCCCGTTGATTCAGTTGGAAACATCAGCAATATTGTATACAATAATTTTTTTAAAAGCACGATTAGCGTCTTTTCAGACTCAAAAGACCATAAATGTATACATGAAAACCAATCCGGTTGACAGCCAAACAAAATCACAAACGCAAAAATCCCTTAGGGAATTGCGTAGCCGACTGATTGCCGGGCAATTTCCAGCCAATTCCAAATTGCGTGAGGTACCTCTAGCCGCCGCATTTGGTGTGTCACGAACCCCGTTACGTTCGGCGTTGCTGCAACTGCAACAGGAAGGACTACTGCAACGGACTCGTGGCGGTTATACCGTACGTGCTTTTTCAATTCAGGATGCACTAATCGCCATAGAACTCCGAGGCGTAATTGAAGGCACAGCCGCCAGACTGGCCGCCGAACGTAACGACATCAAGCATCAACTAGCACCAATAAAGCAAACTGTGCTTAAGCTCGACGAGATAGTAAAACAACATTCCATTGTTGATTACAGCGAATTCAATGACCTGTTCCACCAACAACTCGCCGCCCTGGCAGGCAATGACCTGATCAGGCGTGAGGTAGAGCGCGCCAGTTGCCTACCCTTTGCAGCGCCCAGTGCTTTTTCATCGAGTCACCATGACCATGAAAGGTTTAAAATATCAGTCACCATAGGGCAACAACATCACCATGCACTGGTTGAATCAATAGAACGCGGCCAGGGAAGCCGTGCTGAAGCGCTAGCCCGCGAACACGCCCACCTGGCCAAAATCAACACAGAGGTAGCGTATCAAGAGCGAAAAGAAAATGATCGCGACATACCGCTACTTGCACTGATCATCAAATAAAATGAAACCCACTCCAGCATCTCTTTGCGGCACAGTCAAAAATGACTTGCAAAACGCACAGAGTAAATTCGTTTTTGCACCCAAACAAATTTGCTCTGGCAAACTACGCATAGATCACTGCTGCACTACCCCATTACCATTTAAGGGCATGCATAAATGATAATCGACTGTCACGGACACTACACCACCGCACCGCCGGCACATCAAACGTGGAGAGACGCACAATGTGCAGCAGTATCAGACACCACACTCACCATACCCCCATACGGAGATATTTCAGATGACGAAATCCGCGAGACAATTGAACTCAATCAGCTAAAACTGCAACAAGAGCGCGGCGCTGATTTAACGTTGTTCTCACCACGTGCCTCTGCCATGGGCCATCACGTTGGCGATTCAAACACCAGCATTCACTGGACCCGCGCATGCAATGATCTAATACACCGCGTATGCGAGTTGTATCCTCAGAACTTTGCCCCGGTATGCCAGCTACCACAGTCTCCCGATGCCGCATTAGACGGCTCAATCGATGAGCTCAAGCGCTGTGTTAACGAACTGGGCTTCGTTGGGTGCAACTTAAACCCTGATCCTTCCGGTGGGCTGTGGACGTCAAAACCACTGACAGACAAATTCTGGTATCCGATCTTCGAAACCATGGTCGAACTAGATGTACCCGCCATGATCCACGTATCAGCCTCTTGCAACCCTAACTTTCACGCCACCGGTGCGCACTATATCAACGCTGATACCACAGCGTTTATGCAGTTTTTACAAGGTGATTTATTCAGCGACTTTCCAGAGCTACGTTTGATTATTCCTCACGGCGGCGGCGCAGTACCCTATCACTGGGGGCGCTACCGTGGCCTTGCCGACATGCTTAAAAAGCCAGCGCTTGATTCCCACATTATGCAAAATGTCTTCTTCGACACTTGCGTTTATCACCAGCCGGGCATTGACTTATTATTTGAAGTCATCGATCACAAAAATATTCTTTTCGGGTCAGAGATGGTAGGGGCGGTACGTGGTATTGACCCGCAAACCGGCCACCCATTTGACGACACGCTTCGCTACATCAATGCCCTATCCGTCAGTGAGCGAGTAAAGCAAGACGTACTTGAACACAACACCCGCCGCGTATTCCCAAGACTTGACCAACGCTTAAAAAATCAAAACCGCTAAACCTCCAGAATTAAAATACCAGGCAATTAAAAAAGCATAGGCAGGCGACATGAGCACAGACAAAACTTCACCCACAGCATCCGGAGATTTCACCATGGATGCAGACTGGCTGGCTTATCACCCATCACCACGAAAGCCGCAATGGCAACCACCCACCGGCGCAGTCGATGCCCACTGTCACGTGTTCGGGCCAGGCAATCAATTCCCTTATGCACCCACCAGAAAATACACACCATGTGATGCAGCAAAAGAACAACTGTTTGCGCTACGTGATCATTTAGGCTTCACACGCAATGTCATTGTACAAGCCACCTGTCATGGCGCTGACAACAAAGCCTTGGTAGACGCCCTGATACATTCAAATGATCAGGCACGTGGCGTCGCCACCGTAAAGGAAGACATCACCGACACAGAACTGCAAACCCTGCATAAGGCTGGAGTACGCGGCGTACGCTTCAACTTTGTAAAACGACTAGTCGATACCCGCCCGACAGCCGCACTAAAATCATTGGCGCCACGCATTAAAGCGTTAGGCTGGCACGTAGTGCTGTACTTCGAGCCCGCTGATCTAGCCGAATTATCGCCGTTAATTGTGGCATGTCCGGTACCGGTAGTGATCGATCACATGGCACGGCCCGATGTAAGCAAAGCTGTTGGCGGCGCAGACTTCAGCCAGTTTATAAATCTGATGTCAGACCACCAACACGTGTGGACCAAAGTAAGTTGCCCCGAGCGGCTAACCAAACTTAGCCTTGAGGATATCGCCAAAAACAACTACACCGACGTAATACCATTCTCCAAAACACTGGTCGATCAATTTCCCGAGCGGGTTCTATGGGGCACAGACTGGCCGCACCCTAATATGAAATCACACATGCCGGATGATGGACAATTAGTTGAGATGATTCCTCTTATAGCGCC
>JALZUX010000217.1 GCA_023301405.1 Granulosicoccaceae bacterium
AATACCGCCATTGAGTTTATCTAAATCAAAGGCATGCATTGGCTGTCCAAACTCAAGCATCACATAATTTGTCACGTCTACGGCAGCAGAGATAGATCGAATCCCGCTACGCCTGAGTTTCTCTACCATCCACAATGGCGTTGACCGGTTGGCATCGATGCCCTTAATTACCCGCCCAACGTAATTAGCACAACAACTATCGGCAGCCACTTCAAGTGGAAGAGTTTCGTCATGTGACTGTTTAACCTGCGCAAACTCTGGTTCTTTGAGTTCGGCATTATTTCTGGCACTTAGCTCACGAGCAACCCCTCGAATACTTAGGCAATCACCTCGGTTGGGCGTGAGATCTATGTCGATAAGATTGTCGTCAAGTTGCAGGTAATCTCTGAGTGATTCCCCTAGCGGTGCATCTAACGGTAGTTCATGCAGGCCATCGGAATCTTCAGCCAGCTGTAACTCTGCAGCCGAGCACAACATACCGTCAGATTTAACACCGCGCAGTTTGGTGCTTTTAATCTTAAAGCCACCAGACAACTTTGCGCCAACCCGGGCGAAAGGGACGCGGATGCCAGCTCGTGCATTAGGTGCTCCACACACCACATTATGCATTTCTCCTGTTCCATCGTTCACCGTACACACTCTTAGTCGATCAGCATCAGGATGTTGCTCAGCAGTTTCGATTTGCGCTACAACAACCCCTTCGAACTCCCCACCGGCGGGCGCAAAGTCATCTACTTCCAGACCAAGCATAGTGAGTTGGTCAATCAGTTCATCAGAGCCAATTGAGAGATCTACCCATTCGCGCACCCACGCTTCACTGAATTTCATAGTCGTGTTCCGCTATTAGTTAAATTGGCGCAGGAAGCGCAAATCGTTTTCGAAAAACATCCGCAAGTCATTTACGCCGTAACGCAGCATGGCTAGACGTTCAACGCCCATCCCGAACGCATATCCGGAATATTCCTGGGAATCAATACCGACACTTTTGAACACTTCCGGATGGACCATGCCAGCACCAAGAACTTCAAGCCATTTGCCCCCGCCGATACGAATATCTACTTCTGTGGAAGGTTCAGTAAACGGAAAGTACGAGGGTCTGAAGCGAGTTTCTACATCATCTTGATCGAAGAAACGCTGAAGAAACAGATCAAGGTGGCCCATTAAGTCTGAAAACGCGATGTCTTTACCCACTAATAAACCTTCCACCTGATGAAACATGGGTGTGTGGGTCATATCGGAATCACAGCGGTACACTCTGCCGGGTGCGATGATGCGCACAGGAGGGGGATTCTCCTCCATAAAACGGACTTGCACTGATGAGGTATGAGTCCGAAGCAGCTTACCGCCATCGAAATAGAAGGTATCGTGCATTGCACGCGCTGGATGGTGGGCCGGGATATTTAACGCTTCAAAGTTGTAGTATTCATTCTCGACTTCAGGGCCTTCAGCAATCTTGAAACCAAGATCTGCAAACAGCGCACTGATCCGCTCTATAGTTCTTGTTACTGGATGCAAACCACCACTCACCTGCCCGCGTCCCGGCAAAGTCACATCAATCGCTTCGCTACTTAGGCGCGCTTCAAGCAGGGATTCTTCAAGCGTTGTACGTCGGGCTTCAATTGCTTGTTGCAGATGACGCTTTGCTTCATTAATGCCCTGGCCCGCCGCCTTTTTCTGATCAACAGGCAAAGCGCCAAGGCTCTTCAACATATCAGTTAACTGACCCTTTTTCCCCAGAAACTCAACGCGAACAGCGTCTAGTTGGGCAAGATCGGCCGCATCGTCAATCGCACTGCCAGCGCGCTGAATAAGTTCGTCTATCTGCATGGTCGTTCCGTAGTACCGAATATTTGGCCAGTGCCGGGGTATATTTCTTTAAGCCACATACAAAAACGGGAAAAGACATCAAGATGTCTTTCCCCGTTGGCTGGATATGAATTTCTTTCAAAGCGCCAAACCTTATGGCAAGGCACTTTTTAATCAGACTGCTTTAAGCAGCCTGCAATCCTGACTTCGCTTTTTCTGCCAACTGCGCGAACGCAGCCGAATCATGAACCGCGATATCTGCCAGGCACTTTCGGTCAATTTCAATTCCAGACTTGTTTAGTCCGTCCATGAAACGACTATACGACATTCCACACTGCCTGGAAGCGGCGTTAATACGCGCTATCCAAAGCCTGCGGAATTGGCGCTTTCTCTGGCGACGGTCACGATAAGCATACTGACCTGCTTTTGTAACGGCCTGTTTGGCAACGCGAAATACTTTACTACGCGCACCGCGGTAGCCTTTCGCTTTTTTAAGGATTTTTTTGTGTCGGGCGTGAGCCTGGACACCGCGTTTTACTCTAGGCATATCAGCGCTCCCTTATGCGTACGGTAGCATTTGGACCACAAGGGCTTTATCAGCCTCATGAACCATGCATTTGTTACGAAGATGACGCTTTCGCTTGGTGCTTTTCTTCGTCAGGATATGACGCAGGTGACTTTGCTTACGCTTAAAGCCGCCCCCACCTGTTTTTTTGAAGCGCTTTGCAGCACCGCTGTTACTTTTAATCTTTGGCACAATGAACTCCCGTTCAGTTATATATGATCGAAGCCCGGCTGAGTCGGAGTTATACTGCAGCGCGAGTCGCAATGGGTATTTTACCCGGTCACCATGAAATGCCCAAGGGCCGCTCTGGTGAAGAACGTATCTTAAGTCTTTCTTGGCGCCAGTACCATCACCATTTGTCTGCCTTCAAGTTTTGGAAACTGTTCAACCACTGCCAATTCTTCAAGGTCTTTTTCCACGCGCTGCAGAAGCTTCAAGCCAAGATCGCGATGAGCCATCTCTCTGCCTCTGAAACGCAGTGTTATTTTGGTTTTGTCTCCATTTTCAAGAAACTTAACCAGATTGCGTAGTTTAACCTGATAATCCGCATCTTCGGTACCCGGTCTGAACTTTATTTCTTTAAGTTGAACCTGCTTTTGTTTTTTCTTCGCGCTATGTTGCTTCTTGTTTAGCTCGAATTTGAACCGTCCGTAGTCCATTATTTTACATACGGGCGGGTCTACATTGGGTGATATCTCAACCAAATCAAGTCCAGCTTCTTCCGCTGTTTTGATCGCTTCGTCAATAGGGACGACTCCGACCTGTTCTCCGTCCTGCCTAATGAGCCTGACTTGCGGTACATCAATTTCAAGATTCCGCCGATTTGCTTTTGGTGCAGCTATGGAATTAGTCCTCCAAGGGTTTACGTCCGCGAGACGTAATTTCAAGAGTTAACCCTGATACCAATGTATCAAGATCCATGGGACCTAATTCTGCGGCATCGCGAGTGCGCACAGAAACTTTGCCTGATTCGATCTCCTTATCACCAATGACGATCATATAAGGAACCCTTCCCAGGGTGGCCTCGCGAATCTTAAGGCCTATCTTCTCGTTTCTCAAGTCAGAATGTGCCCTGAATCCTTGATCTGCCAAGGTTTTTTCAAGATTCTTGCAAAAATCTTGCTG
This sequence comes from Granulosicoccaceae bacterium, assembly GCA_023301405.1. Lineage (GTDB taxonomy): Bacteria > Pseudomonadota > Gammaproteobacteria > Granulosicoccales > Granulosicoccaceae. The sequence continues at coordinate 3,497 of JALZUX010000217.1, forward strand.
CTTATCGGTAATATTGATGATTCGCACCTGTGTAGGCGCTAACCACAACGGCATTTTGCCCTCGTAGTTTTCAATCAAAATACCAAGAAACCGTTCGAATGACCCTAGTATAGCGCGGTGTAGCATAACCGGGGCACGCCGTTCGCCCTCTGAATCAACAAAACTTGCATCAAGACGCTCAGGCATCGAGAAATCAACCTGAAGCGTGCCACATTGCCACACACGGCCGATGCAATCCTTCAATGAAAACTCAATCTTGGGGCCATAAAAAGCACCTTCGCCTGGCAATTCCTTCCAGTCAAGATTTTTAGCATCCAGCGCATCGGCCAGCGCTTTTTCGGATTTATCCCAGCTTTCATCACTACCAACACGGTTTGCAGGGCGTGTGGACAAACGATATATCACTTCGGTAAAGCCAAAGTCTTTGTATACCGAATGCAGGAAGTCAATAAAAATGGCTGATTCTTGTTGAATTTGATCTTCGGTGCAAAAGATATGACCGTCATCCTGCACAAACCCGCGCACTCGCATAATACCGTGCAGCGCACCGGACAGTTCGTTGCGGTGGCATGATCCAAACTCAGCCAACCGCAGCGGTAGTTCGCGATAACTGCGTAAGCCCTGATTAAACAGTTGCACATGACACGGACAATTCATAGGCTTCAGCGCAAAAGACTTGTCATCTACGTCAATTGTGAACATATCATCGCCAAATTTATCAGCGTGTCCTGATTTTTCCCACAGCGACATATCAACAACTTGTGGCGTGCGGACTTCTTTATAGCCTTGTTCGTGTTGGCGTTGGCGCATGTATTGTTCAATCGCCTGGTAGATTGTCCAGCCGTCCGGGTGCCAAAACACCATGCCCGGCGCTTCGTCCTGAAGATGAAAAAGATCCAACTGTTTGCCAATCTTGCGGTGATCGCGCTTTTCGGCCTCTTCTAAGTTATGAAGGTGCGCTTTTAAGTCTTTCTTGTTGGCCCATGCCGTGCCATAGATTCTCTGCAGCATGGCGTTGTCAGAATCACCGCGCCAATAGGCACCGGCAAGTTTCATCAACTTGAAGTGCCCGAGGTGACCGGTATGAGGCACATGTGGACCACGGCAAAGATCAGTGAAATCGTCTTGCTTGTACAAAGACAATATTTCTTCGGCGGGGATATCACGAATAATTTCGGCCTTGTAGTCTTCTGATATCGAATCAAAGTACGCCACGGCATCATTGCGGCTTATTTCACTGCGCTCGATAGGAATCGCGTTCTTGGCAAGTTCTGCCATGCGCTTTTCAATCGCTTCAAGATCGTCAGGGGTGAATGATTTTTCGTAAGCAAAGTCATAAAAGAACCCGTCTTCGATCACCGGACCAATAGTTACTTGTGCTTCGGGGTATAGCTGTTTAACGGCTTGCGCCATCAGATGCGCCGTAGAATGACGAATCAAGTGCAGACCCTGCTCATCGCGCGAAGTTACGATAGATAGCTGTGCATCGTTTTCCATGACCGCCGAAGTATCGACAAGCTCACCGTCGATGAATCCGCCCAGCGCCGCCTTGGCTAAACCGGGGCCAATATCGCTGGCAACATCATAGACAGACACCGCGTCTTTGTAGTCACGTTGACTACCATCTGGAAGAGTGATTGAAGGCATTTATTGTCCTTTCAGTGGTGACCCATACGTAAGGCCACTTGATTCGCAGAGGTTTGCGA
>JALZUX010000218.1 GCA_023301405.1 Granulosicoccaceae bacterium
GAAATTGATGGCCTTGACCCGGTATTCAAATGGACGCTGCACACCGCAAGAGCAGCACTACAAGACGCCGGTCACGCCACTGGTGACCCACACCGCTTTGGCGCTGTGTTTGGCAATCTTTCTTTTCCGTCAGCCGCCATGGCAGCCTTCACCGAAGCAACCACTATTACCAGCGCAGCGGGCTATGGCGCCGATGCTCTAGCCGCGGCTGGTGTGGCACCTGTTGATGCCCGTAACCGATTTAACTCCGGGCTTCCCGCCCTGTTGTTAGAGCGTGCCCTTGGGCTTGGGGCGGGGGCGTATGCTCTTGATGCCGCCTGTGCCAGCAGCTTATACGCGATCAAACTTGCCTGTGACCGGCTACACGATAACGACGCCGACCTAATGCTTGCAGGGGCGGTAAATTGTGCCGATGACCTGTGCATTCATCTTGGCTTCTCGGCGCTGACTGCCATGAGTCGCAGTGGACAATCGCGTCCGTTCCACACTGACGCTGACGGTCTTGTGCCCGCCGAGGGATGTGCGTTTGTAGCGCTACGGCGGCTTGACGATGCGGTCCGCGACGGTGACACGATTCACGGCGTCATTCGCGGCGTTGGACTCTCTAACGATGGGCGCGGCCGTGGCATGCTAGTGCCATCAAGTGAAGGACAATCACGGGCGATGAGTGCCGCCCTCGATATCGCCGGTATCAATGCCACCGATGTATCACTGCTCGAATGCCACGCGACCGGCACCACTGTCGGCGACGCCACCGAGATTCACTCAACCGCTGCGGTTTATAACGACTGCCAAAACCTGCCTATCGGTTCGCTAAAATCTAATACCGGCCACCTTATTACAGCAGCCGGTGTTGCCGGTCTCATTAAAGTACTGGAGGCCATGCGGCACCAAGTGCGGCCACCAACCATCAACGCCAATGAACCACTGGCTGATATCGAAGCCTCACCGTTCAGGCTGTTAAATAAAGCCGAGCCATGGGATCGTGAAGGCATCAGTGACGGTGTACTGCGGGCTGGTGTCTCCGCATTTGGCTTTGGCGGTAATAACGCGCACTTACTGGTAGAAGAGCCGCCACAGGCCAACGCAACAGCACCATCACAGCCGTTGCCAAACAAGCCACAACATTTACTGCAAACCACGCCCATCGCGATTGTTGGCATTGGTATCAATGCCGCATCAGCCATTGGACAACAAGCCTTCACCGATGCGCTACTGACTAATAGTTCATGTCTAGACGACAACGGGCTTGGCACAATGCCACCGATAGCGCTCGATCTGACAACACAGAAATTCCCCCCCAGTGACCTTGAAAAAACACTGGCGCAACAGCTTGCCATGTTAGCGGTTACCCACGAAGCGATCGCTAATACCAACACGCTGCAATCAAAGACTACCGGTGTTTACGTTGGCATGGGAACCGACGCCGAAGCCGCACGCTTTGGCATTCGGTGGCGCATTGCTACCCGGGGTTCCGCATGGGGCCAGTCCGATGACTGGATTAACAATGCCCGCGATCATGTGGGGCCGGTACTCGATGCCCCTGCGGTGCTCGGCACCATGCCGAACATCGTCGCCAACCGTTTAAACAGTCAGTTCGACTTTGCCGGTCCAAGCTTCACCGTAAGCTCAGAAGAACACAGTGGTCTTGATGCGCTTAACATCGCGACACGTGCACTACAAGCCGGTGAGCTTGATGCTGCAATTGTAGGGGCAGTTGATCTGTCTTGCCATCCCGTTCACCGGTCGGCGGCAACCAGCTGTCTTGACAAAAACCGTCAGACCACCGGTGATGCCGCTGTGGCCATTGTTTTAAAACGCCTTGATGATGCTGAAAGGGATGGCGACACGGTTTACGCCACACTGGCCAATGGCCGCTGCGACGAACACGGCAACAGACTTGCAGACCGTGCCGATCTTACTCTAGGGCTTGGCGCTCAAGTTACCAGTATTACACAGCAATTCGGCCATGCGCACAGCGCAAGCGGGCTCGTACACACCGCAGCCGCTGCCATACTTCTGCACCACCGCGTTAGCATTGGTGATGCTCCACTATTAGCATCAAACCCGGCCAGTGGCAGTGGACTACCTGATCACATAGGCCCGCGCACCGTCGGCGTCAGTGTTGATGCTATGGATGGAATCGCCGCACGGACAATTTTACTGGCCGAAGCAAGTAACCACCCTGCCCCCAGTCGTTTAAATGCCCCACGCTTAACTATTTTTTCAGGCACTGACACGGCAACCTTACTCAGTAACCTTGACGCCAACATCCATAGCGATGCAGGCCCTGCCAGGTTAGTTATTGTAGCCAACAGCGATGAACAGTTGCAGCAACGCAAAGCCCGTGCACGCCAACACATAGAGCACGGCAATCCACCGGGTGAAGGCGTGCGATACCAGCCGCAACCTATCAACGGCGAGCTGGCGTTTGTATTTACCGCAGCCGGTGCCGGTTACTCAGGCATGGGTGCACAACTGTTAAGAGCCATTCCAGAAGCCACTGATAAAGTGGCCAAGGTGTTTCCACTCGCTGACACCAGCGCATGGATATTCAACGGTTCAACGCATCAGCCAACACCAAATGATTTCCTGTGGGGCACGTCGTTGTTAACATCTGCACACACGTATCTTACGCGCCAAGTGCTTGCATTAAAGCCCGCCGCTGCCATTGGTTATTCATCAGGGGAGAGCAACAGTCTCTTCGCCTTCGACATCTGGCAAGACCAGGCCGCCATGCGCACTGAGATTAACGAGTGCGGCATGATGGACCGGGAACTTGGCGTAAACTTCACCGCGATAGCACGCGCCTGGGGCGACACGTCAGCCACTTGGGCGATGTGGAACATACTAGCGCCGATCAATGAAGTGCGTACTGCCATTGAAAATGAAGCCCGTGTACACCTTGCTATTATTAACACCGCCAACGATGCCATCATTGGTGGCGACCAGGATGCGTGTCAACGGGTTATCGAATCAATCGGGCCCCGCCGCTGCCGCCCGGTGTCATATAACCTGGCGTGCCATGTGCCGGAAGTCGGCCAGGCATTCCATCAGCAATGGCTTGATGTTCATACCCGCGCTGTTACTCCCATGAAGGGCGTACGACACTATTCAAACGGCACCAACAGTGCCTATAAAGTCACTACCGCTGCGTGCGCCAAAGCCATTACCCATCAGGCTGAACACACTCTGGATTTCCCTGCCACTATTGAAGCGGCCTATGCCGATGGTGTTCGTCTATTCGTTGAACACGGACCAGCCGGAGCCTGCACCAATTTCATTTCCGAGATCCTTGGTGAGCGTGAGCACTTGGCTATTCAGCTAGACCGTCGCGACCATAACATTGAACAGATCTTTGAGGTTGCAGCCGCGCTTGTTGCGGCAGGGGTAGAGGTAGATCACCACGCGTTAAC
>JALZUX010000219.1 GCA_023301405.1 Granulosicoccaceae bacterium
CTAGGAGCCTGTCCACCGGGCATTGGTATCTCTATCAACAATTTAACCAAAACTCTTAGCAGGTGAAGTCTGACAATCGTTTTTGTCAAGAATTTTAGCCTTGTGTACAATCTAAACCTTAACTAGGTTGAAGCAAAAAACCAATGAATCTTTCTTTTTTTACCTCTAAAACAGCACTTCTTTTAATCACATCGCTACTTATCAATGTGGCTTTGATGGTTGTGTGTATCTCACTATTCACGATGGCGCAGTCTTTTTATTCTGACTACCGCCATTTCCGTGCACTAAAGATTGGCACCAGCGAATCCTCTGTACTTGAAACGACTGAACCAAAAGCCAACGAAACCCGAATAGTTCTCTATGGTGATTCAAGAGTTCAGAACTGGATCCCCTTTCCCGCGTTGGACAACACCACATTTATCAATGCAGGTATAAATGGTGAAACAACAACGGAAATGCAGCGACGGCTTGAACACGATGTATTAAGGCATAAACCAGATATCGTTATTATACAAGCGGGCACCAATGACCTCACGGCATCAGTGACCCGCGGCATAGAAAACCCGCAAAAGCTAGTGAACGATATGCACCAGAACATGCAATATTTCATCAGCACGCTGACCGAAAAAAACATTCAAGTCATAGTGACTTCAGTGTTCCCAAATAATACAGTTAATATGACGAAGCGGCTTTTTTGGTTCGACACACTGATTACAGATATCGAAGCCAGTAATAAGGTGATCGAGCAGTTTACCCAAATACCAGGCGCACACTGGCTTGACCTTTCATCAGTGTTCTACAACGCTAAAAACAAAGTGAATTCTGAGCTCTACATCGACACCTTACATGTTAATCCTGCGGGCTATCGGGAGATTAACCTATTGTTAAAAGAATTGTTGGTGACAATAGTCGAATAGCAGCTTGTTTTTAAACGACAACGTTTGCCTGCAGGGAACAGTAACTTCCCGTTTCAACAGAACTGTTGTGAGTTCCTAACTCTTGAGGCTTTGCCAAAATGGGAAGCAACTTAACCAAGCAGGCTTATTTATGCAGCTTTATTTGCTTTAGCTACAAAAGAACGTAGGCATTAACGCTACTTAACCCGTTTTACAGAATTCATACATCATAACCCTATGAATAAAAGGTGCTGTGACTGCTTAGAGTGCGCCTGTTGTACTTTAGTTAACCAACGATGGGGGCAGAAGTTCCGCGGAATATAAGTTTACGCAAGAACGTCTTCCCCATAGAAGCGACAGGCGTGCCGTCAATAATTACTAGGCATTTACATCAACAACCACTCGGCCTTTCACCTGCCCTTTGAGAATCGCCTTGCCTAAATCAGGCAGATCTGAAAGTGTGGCCACTTGCACCATGGACTCAAGCTTATCCATTGGCAGGTCTGCGGCAACACGCTGCCACGCTCGTTGACGGTTTTCAAAAGGCTGCATAACAGAATCAATACCCAGAATGTTCACCCCGCGCAATAAAAACGGAATGACCGTGGCCGGCAGATCAGCCCCGCCTGCAAGCCCCACTGATGCAACAGACCCACCGTACTTCAACTGCCCGAGAAGACGCGCCAACATGGCACCACCGACAGCATCAACACAACCAGACCACAATTCTTTTTCAAGCGGTCTTTTAACTGTTTCGTTGATCTCTTCGCGAGCAATAATCTGGCTGGCGCCAAGAGCTTTCAAATAGTCGCTATTTTCAGCGCGACCTGTAACCGCCGCTACCTTGTGACCCAGATTAGCCAGCATGGCCGTGGCGACAGAACCCACGCCACCCGCAGCACCGGTTACTAATACCGGCTCATCCCCGGGAGTAAGTCCATGATTTTCCAACGCCATGATTGCCAGTGCTGCGGTGAGTCCAGCTGTACCCACAGCCATTGCCTGTTTAGCAGACAACCCGTCAGGCATGGGCACCAGCCAATCCGCATTGACTCTGGCTTTTTGTGCATAGCCACCCCAGTGCGCCTCACCAACACGCCAACCAGTCAAAATAACGTTGTCTCCAACCTTGTAGCGATCATCTGATGACTCTTCAACAGTGCCTGCGAAATCGATACCGGGTACGTGGGGGTAATTTCTGACGAGTCCTCCGCCTGGACCTACACACAAACCATCCTTGTAATTTACTGTAGAGTAATCGATTGCGACGGTCACATTGCCCTCAGGCAGTTGATCGACCGTTAACGACTCAACAGCAGCGGTCGTTTTACCTTCGTCGTTTTTATTTACCACAAGCGCATTGAACATATTATTTCCTGACTCGACACCAATTATCTGATACAACAATTAGATCAGCAGTTCCGCTGCATTACAATCATCAGGAGCGCACGTGAATCAATTCCACACCCGCAGGGCCACTACCGCCGACAGTCAAGTGATCAGTGACTGGAATCGTGCAATGGCGTGGGAAACAGAAAAAAAAGAACTACTACCAGCAACGATTTTGCGCGGCGTGCAGCGGTTAATGGAAAAACCCGAGTACGGATTTTATCTGATCGCCGAGCACAGCGCCGACAACACCATCGCTGGCACACTGATGGTCACCACTGAGTGGAGCGATTGGCGCGACGGCTTGTTTTGGTGGATTCAAAGCGTCTATGTAGCACCCCAGTTTCGCCGTCAAGGGGTATACCGGGTGCTTTATAATAAAGTGCAGGAGCTTGCATCAAGCCAACCTGATGTCTGTGGCTTTCGATTGTATGTAGAAAAAGAAAACACCATCGCACAAGCAGCTTATCGAAACCTTGGTATGACCGAAACGGACTAT
>JALZUX010000220.1 GCA_023301405.1 Granulosicoccaceae bacterium
CCTGCACGCTGCTAGAATAGCAACTTCTGACAACAGTGGCGCTACATTGAATTCTCACGAGCACTTGCTAAACACCCTGAGTGTTGCGATCGTCTTACTCGACAGCACACTCACGATTGAATGGGTTAACCTGTCGGCTGAATCTATGCTCGGCTGCAGCAATCGTTACGCACAAGGCAAAAAGATCTCTAGCGTTGTGCCGCTGCCTGACTCACTACTACAGAAAATTACCGAAGCTATTCATACCGATCAGTCTGTGGTGAGTCGTAAAGTAGAAATTAACACTGGCTTTCACGGTACACTGACCATTGACTGCGTAGTAACACCGGTTAGCCAAACCGACAAACAACCACAAGTCCTACTTGAACTACAAGATGTCGATCGCCCGCTGAAAATTGCCACCGAACGCGCGTTGTTGGAACAACAGGAACGCTCTCAAAATATGCTGCGCGGAGTTGCCCATGAAGTACTTAATCCGATAGGCGGCATACGTGGTGCAGCCCAGTTACTTGAACAGGAACTTGGCAATTCAAAGCTCACTGAATACACCGACCTTCTCATCAAAGAAACGGACCGGCTGCATAAATTATTGAATAGAATGCTGGGCCCCAATACACGCCCCGACTATAAAGAACACAATATCCACGAAATTCTTGCCTACGTTGACCGGCTACTGCTGAAAGATAACCCTGGCAAGGTGACGACAAACTACGATTACGACCCCAGTATTCCTGAAACTTATTGTGACAAAGAAAAATTGGTACAAGTCTTTATCAATCTGGTCAGCAATGCCTTGTTCGCACTAAAAAAAACCGAAAACCCACAAATCACCCTAAAAACCAGAGTAGAACGCAACCTTACTATTCGTGGTGAACTTAAAAAACTTGTCTGCAAAATATATGTAGAAGACAACGGACCTGGCATCCCGGAAGACCTAACAGAAACGCTGTTTTATCCATTGGTATCCGGCCGCTCTCAAGGCACGGGTCTAGGGCTATCTATTGCACAATCATTAGTCGTCCAGCATGGCGGGCTGATTGAATGCCAACAAAAAAATAAACGCACCTCGTTTGAAGTAACGGTACCGATTGAGAAACCCCATGAGTCGTGACAGAATCTGGATTATAGATGACGACCAATCCATTCGATGGGTACTGGAAAGAGCATTCCAGCGCCAGGAGATAGACTTCGAAAGCTTCGAAAACGCCGAGGCAGCGATCGCCGCACTGAAAAAAAACGCACACAGTCCCGATGCAATACTCAGCGATGTTCGCATGAACGGCATGAGCGGCCTTGAGCTATTACAGCATCTACAAGAACAAAGAGACACCGCACCGCCCATTATTATCATGACCGCACACGCAGACCTTGAAACTGCCGTGTCTGCATACGAAGGCGGTGCGTTCGAGTACATTCCCAAACCGTTTGACGTCAACGAAATAATTACCATCACAGAGCGCGCATTTGCCAATAATAAAAGCAAGGCAAAAGCCGTTGAACGACCACTCAAAGAACAATCAGGTCTCATTGGTGAAACGGCTGCTATGCAACAGGTTTTTCGCGCCATTGGTCGCCTGGCTCGCTCAAACGCCACGGTACTGGTCAACGGTGAATCAGGAACCGGCAAGGAACTCATCGCCCATGCCCTGCACCAGCACAGCTCTAGATCAGCCCAGCCATTTATCGCGCTTAACATGGCAGCTATCTCGCAGGAACTCATGGAGTCAGAACTATTCGGCCATGAAAAGGGTGCTTTTACCGGAGCCACAGAACAACGCCAAGGCAGATTTGAGCAAGCGGATAAAGGCACGTTGTTTCTTGATGAAATTGGCGATATGCCCCCTGCCCTGCAAACCAGACTACTGCGAGTACTTTCTGAAAACCAATTCTTTCGGGTCGGCGGGCGTCGCGCATTACAAGTCGACGTCAGAATTATCGCTGCAACCCACCAGGATCTTGAAGCCTTAGTTGAAAAACAACTTTTTCGAGAAGATTTATTTCACCGTTTGAATGTCATCAGAATAAAAGCACCGGCCCTGCGAGAAAGAGCAGCAGATATACCACTACTTCTAAAACACTTTTTACGCAACGCTGCGGCAGAGATCGGCTGCGACACCAAAGTGTCGTCTGCAAATTTAAACGACTATTTATCAACGTTGCCATGGTCAGGTAACGTTAGACAACTAGAAAATCTAGCACGATGGCTAACCGTGATGTCTTCCGGTGAACAGCTAGACATCGCTGATCTCCCGCCTGACTTATTACCTGACAACACGCAGCCCGGTGACAACGGAGATTGGATAGCGGCCTTACAAGACTGGGCGAGCACCGCCATGCAACAAGAATCAGGCATAGCCAAACAGGCCACAGAACAGTTTGAAAAAACCCTAATTCAGTGTGCATTAGAACGCACCGGACACCGTAAACAGGAAGCCGCGGCAGTTCTAGGGTGGGGACGAAATACGCTTACTCGCAAGATCAAAGAATACAATTTAGAATAGAGACCTGCTTATGACTACATTAACCTTATCAGTAATCGCTTTGCTTTTTGGCGCATCAACGTTCAACAACTTATCCATGGCCGGTGACGCCGCGACCGCTGGCGACACTTCAATCGAAAGAACAATGGTTGTGGCCGACAATAACGACGAACAAAACTTAAACAACAACAAGTGCCTTAGCACTCTTCAAGACACAGATAAAATAATGGTTTCAGCTGCTTTCCATAACGGAGGCGGAGGTTTTGGCCAACTGCAGGAACTACTCGATAGAAAACCCTGGGGCCATGTATCAGACCCTGTCATGAATCAGGAACTCGACACACTACTAAAACAAAAAAGTCCTTTTTTGATCGTAACTATGACCAAAAAGCAGGCTTTATTGTTGGAATCACATCG
>JALZUX010000221.1 GCA_023301405.1 Granulosicoccaceae bacterium
AATGATGGGCTGCAACCAATGATCGGTGACTGGACAAAGTTTACACCGGAAACTACTTGGAATTGGCAATTAAACGGTGCAGTCGGGGCGGTTAGCACTAGCGCGGTTAACCTTGAGTACGAGGCTGACGTCTATGTGGTTGATATGTTTGCCCAACTCGATAGTGATTCAATCACACCGCTGAAAGATATGGGCCGTCAAGTGATCTGCTATTTTTCGGCGGGTACCTATGAGCCATGGCGAGCGGATAAAGATCTTTTTGCAGGTCTGCGGCTTGGTAATCCGCACGTTGCCTTTCCTGATGAGCTATGGCTCGATATTCAAGATCCACTGGTCGGAAAAATAATGGCAAACAGGATGGATATGGCCGTTAGTCTTGGCTGTGACGGTGTTGAGCTGGATAACGTAGATGGGTGGATCCCAAGCGCTAACTCAGGTTTTAGTTTTAGCCTTGAGGATCAGCTGTTATTTAATAAAGTGCTCGCCAACGAAGCGCATGAGAGAGGTTTGGCGGTGGCGTTAAAGAATAATGTAGAAATGATTGTTGACCTGGCTGACTACTTTGATTTGGTCATTAATGAAGAATGCTTTCAATACAATGAATGCGAAGGTTATCGCCCGATGATTGAAAAGGGCAAGCCGGTATTTAATGCGGAGTACAAGTTGTTCGGTCCGGACAATGAAGTGTTGCTTCCAGTGTCTGATTACCCGGTAGAGCGCAATGCAGTTTGTGAAACATCCATCGAATATGGTTTTCAAACTTTGTTTTTACCAATTGAATTGGACGGCACTTTTCGACTTAGCTGTCGGTAGGCTATTGGGATACTTTCAATGCAACCTAAAAAAATACGGGGTTTCCTGCCTTTGGTGCTGTCAGTAGCTTGCATGGGAATACTGACATCTTGTTCAGGTGGAACTGAGGTAGATTACCTTGTACCCCCGGAAGCGGAGGTCGAGGCATCTGCTGCGATACCTGCATCAGAAAATGAAACTGCGCCTCCCGGGACTGCGCCGGAAGGTAATGCAGATTTGCCGTCGCCAACGTTGCCACTTGTTTGGTGGCAACCCCGTGCCAGTGAAAACCTGACGTGGCAGTGGCAGCTACAGGGTGAGATAGACACTAGTTTTGACGTCGACGTCTACAACGTGGATATCGCTACACCGGTCAGTAAAATTGATGAACTCAAAGCTCGTAATATCAAAGTTATTTGCTACTTCAGTGCTGGAACAGCTGAGTATTTCAGACCGGATGTTGATCAGTTTTCCGATGCGATCCAAGGCGAGCAGTATGAAGATTTGACTGACGAACGTTGGCTTGACTACAGTCGGTATCAGGAATTCGCCCCCGTGATGCAAGCTCGTATGGACTTATGCAAAAGCAAAGGCTTTGATGCGATCGAAATGGATAACGTTGATGCGCACAACTACGAAAGCCGTGATGCCAATGGTAATGTGGTCAATATCGGAACCAACTTTGATATAAAGCTTGATGACAGTATCGCCTACATACGTTGGCTAGCTGATGAGGCTCATAGTAGAGGACTGAGTATCGGGCTGAAAAACGCCGAAGAGATGGCGCCGGACGTTGTCTCGCAAGTGGACTGGATGCTTACAGAAGACTGTTACGTGGATTCCTGGTGTGATGCCGCAACAGTATTTGTCGAAGCGGATAAGCCGGTTTTTATGACTGAGTATGATGATCTTGTGCCAGACTTTGCGCCAGCGTGTGAGTTAGCCAAATCGTTGGGTTTTAGTGCAATCTGGCGAGACCCTTCGTTGGCGCTCGATACTTATGTGGCCTGCCAGTAGATCGTAATCTTCTGGCGAATAGCGATCTGCTTCGGTCTTTTTCCCCGAAGGGATTTACAAGGTAGTGCATCGAGAGGTTTGGCTTTTTTACAGGGTGCTGGTTACTGCAGCTATTGATGTTTTAAGACGAAGTGATTGTGTGGCGACCGGACAATAGTCCGGTTTTTTTATGCCGCAGCGTATTGGCGTGTTTGCAATTCTCTTCGCGCCTGCGCTTCTGCTGTGTAGCGAGAAGTCGGGCGAATCAATAATCGCTTGATACCAATGTCTTCCCCAGTGTCTTCACAAAAACCGTAGTCCCCAGTTCTTACCCGGTGCAGCGCTTTGTCGATATCGCGAATCAAGGTGGCTTCGCGTTCCTTCATGTGGACCTGAATCCAGTATTGCTCTTCTTGAGTAGCCCGGTCTGATTCGTCGGCAGCGCGCTCGACGTCAAGTTCGCTGATATCAGGGGTTTCATCGGCTACAGTCAGAGAGTGGCGCATCTCAAACAGGCGCTGGCGGAAAAATTCCAGTTGCGCTTTATTCATGTAATCATCTTCAGACGCGATGAGGATTTGTTCTTCCGTCAACATAGTAAATAACTACCTCGGCAATGGTAAATAAATTTGGTAACTTAACGATGGAAGCGAAAGGCTTTGCTTCGAAAAGAGTCAAAAAAACGGCTAGCGACTGCAAACGGCAGGGCCTAGAAAATAACTAAGAAAAAACCTATTCAATTGAGTTATCTGAAACTAGACTCTATGTTGTGCGTTTTGTGTCGTATAGTTTGCGTAAGCTTTCGTAGTCAGCATTTTTCGCGCCCAAATCGGGATTCCAGAGGGCCGAAGTGCTTTCCTTCACAGGCTGTTTGCGTGCTAGTGTTAGAGTTTGTGAAATCGTTCGCTATCAACAGTGCTATGCATTGTGCGAGCCGGAATCTACGTAACAGTTGATCAACGCTTGCTAAAAAGTGACTGGGCGTAAGAAGTGTCTGCAGTTGGCGATATATTTATCGTTGGCACGCAGTGAGTTAAGACTTGGCATGGCCGTTGGGGTTGGAAAGCCGCGTTTGTATAGTGCTATAGCTTCAGGCCAGATCGCCAAAGCGTGATTGAAGTATGGCAATTGCTGCGAACCCAGCCGTTTCTGTTCGTAATATTCTTGGGCCACAAGCTATCGGGATGGCACTGCTTGTCATCGCGTGTTGTATTTCTTCATCACTAAAACCGCCTTCCGGGCCGATGATTATCGCGCAGGGTTTTGCTTCAAGCGTGATGGTGCTAATACTTTGCTCTGCACCTGGGTGAAGAATATAAATATTGTCGTGTTGCTTTGATGCCAACCAGTCGTGAAAATCTTGGGGTTGATCGATAGTCGGCAATACGCTTCTCTGACACTGTGTGCAGGCGCTTATCGCAATACCTTGCCAATGTTCCATGCGTTTTTGTAGTCTTGCGGCATCAATCTGAAGAACTGAGCGGTCACTACTGACAGGAGTAATTCGACTGACCCCGAGCTCTGTGGCTTTTTGTATGACAAGGTCCAACTTGGTGCCTTTTGCAAGTGATTGGACAAGTGTGATTTTGAGGGGAGATTCAGTGCAATTTTTAACTTGGTTGCTTATCTTAACTTGCGTGGATTTACCGGCAGTCGTGATTGTGGCAGCATAGTTGTTGCCATCGCCATTAAATAAGGTGAGCGGATCCCCTTCAACACGCCTTAAAACACGGCTGATATATTTAGAGGCCTCGCGATCAAGGTCGATAGTTTGATCAATCTGAAATAGCTGATCTACATATAGCCGGGGTGTCTTCACGGCTTTTTGAGTTCACTGATTTTTCTGCGCAGCTCTTCCTTTTCTGCATCTGTCATTGCTGATGGGAGCTTGTTGAGTTCGCTGCTTTCGCCCCTGAGGTTTATCATGCGGGTTTCGTCGTTTAGTCTTTTTATAGCATGCTTGACAATACTTAATGGGGAGTCGATGCCCGTCTCGGCAGAGGTGCTGAGGTTGGCTTCCGCCAGTTTTTTAAGGCTCGTCCACTCTGGTTTTTCTCTGAAGTGTTCAAGGATTCCGGCGGTGGTGATGTCAGGCTTAACCTCTATCAGTGCGATTACTTGCATGAGTAAATCAGTGCCGGGTATTTTGTCAGAAAAATCTATTTCTTCTGGATCAATTTCAAGAATGCACGCGGGTTCGGCAAGTATGCCGGTCAGTGCTCTGCGCACCGGTGTTGGTTTCATTGAGTTTTGTTGTCCAGTATTAGGTCTTGGTGTTGGTGTTGCCGGCGCTGCAGGGGGAATAACCTGTAGACCTACTTTTTCTGTGAGTTGCGCGCTTAGCAGATCACGGTAGACGCCCTCAGGAATTTGACTGATAAGCGGCTTTGCTAGTTCTGCCAGCCGTGCCCTATGTCCGGTGCCTGTGTTATCAGTGCCTTTTTGAGCTTGTTTTTCCAGTGATTGAAACATAAATGCTGATGCTTCAATGGCACTGTTGGTAATCAGATTCTGAAAGTACTCGCGTCCATTGGTATTGACTACGCTGTCTGGGTCTTCGCCATCGGCTAAAAAAAGAAACCGTGCATCGCGTCCTGATTTTAACGAAGGCAGTGCAGAATTCAAAGCACGCCATGCCGCTTTTTTACCGGCAGTATCGCCATCAAAACAGAATACGATTTCATCGGTTTCCCGAAATAATGAAGCGACTTGTTCTTTCGAAGTGGCAGTGCCAAGCGTAGCCACGGCATTTTTAATTCCGGCCTGTGCGAGCGCTATGACGTCCATATACCCTTCGACGACAATTACCCTGTCTGCGGTGGCACGCTTATGTTTCCGTAGTTCGTATAGCCCGTATAGCTCTCTGCCTTTTTGAAACAGTGGAGTTTCAGGAGAGTTTAAATATTTGGGTTCGGTGTTATCCATGACCCTGCCACCAAAACCAATGGCCCTGCCGCGCCGATCTCTGATTGGGAACATGATGCGGTTTCGGAAGCGATCATGAGTTTTGCCACTGTCGTTGCGGATTAGCATGCCGGTGGTAATTAGATTTGCTTCGCTGTCATTTAATGCACCGGCGAGAGCGTGCCACTGCGCCGGTGAGTAACCAATTTGAAATTCTAAGGCTGTTTCACCGGAGATTTTGCGCTGTTTCAGGTAGTCGATGGCAGGTGTGTTTTTGCGTAACTCTTGTTGGAAAAAGTCGCTGCAGTGACCCAGCGCATCAAACAGGCCCTGCTGTGATGGTGTGATTTTGACAATCGCATCTCTGGGGACTTCAAGGCCAACGCTGTCGGCAAGGTATTCCACCGCATCGACAAAATGCATGTGATCAAATTCCATCAGGAAACTGATTGCTGTGCCGCTGACACCGCAACCAAAGCAGTGATAAAACTGCTTTGCCTGGCTTACATTGAATGACGGTGTTTTTTCACCATGAAATGGACAGCAGGCTTTGTGATTAGCGCCTGCTTTTTTAAGCGGCACATAGCGGTCAATAATTTCGACAATATCTACTCGAGCAAGTAGATCATCAACAAAGGATTGTGGTATTCGGCCAGCCATAGGTGCAGGTTACCGTAGTCGCTGCGGTTTGTCGCAGATCAACACGGCGTTATTTTGATCGTAGCCGGCCTGTTAATGCCAGTGCCGGCTGACTGGGTTGAACTTGTTGCCGCGTGCATAGTTAGGCGGCACGCTTCAGCGTTGATAGTAGTGCTGATAGCTCAGCGGCTTTTGGTGTGATTAGCCAAAAGCGTGAACTTAAGCTGTAGAAGTTTTCTACGATTTCCCGTGACCATTCGCTATCGGTCTCTTTAATGTGCGTTTCCAATAGGCCTTCTAACACGTGCCGATAAGCTTCCATGGATTCTGAATGGATTCTTTGGATATCAATAAGCTCATGATTGTATCGATCAACAAAAAGGTTATGACGATCGAACACGTAAGCGAAACCGCCAGTCATACCGGCGCCAAAGTTAACGCCTGTTTCACCGAGAACAGCAATGCAGCCACCTGTCATGTATTCACAGGCATGATCTCCAACACCTTCAACTACGGCGGTAGCGCCAGAGTTTCGTACTGCAAAGCGCTCACCCGCCAGTCCAGCAGCGTATAACTCTCCACCAGTCGCACCGTATAAGCAGGTGTTGCCAATGATCGTTGTCTCGTTTGTGGCAAAGCGTGATCCGGCCGGTGGCTTGATCATGATTTTGCCGCCAGCCATGCCTTTACCAACATAGTCGTTGGCATCACCTTCTAAGTCCAGGTTTAAGCCACCGGCATTCCACACACCAAAGCTTTGCCCGGCTGTACCGGTCAGGTGAACATTGATAGGTGAGTCGTCCATGCCTAGGTTGCCGTGATGTTTGGCGATTTCGCCAGACAGCCGTGCCCCGATCGAACGGTCAATGTTTTTAATGGCGTAGTGAAACCGGCCTCCTGATTTTGCTTTGATGGCGGGAAGGCAGTCTTCAATCATCTTTGTTGCAAGTACCGCTTTGTCAAACGGCCGGTTGCGTGTTTGTGTGCAATAACGAGGTGCTTCCCGGGGAACGCCACCGTCAGATAATATTCTACTGAAATCAAGCTTTGCATGCCGCGCGGTTGTGCCCGGGGTTGCTTCTAATAAGTCTGCCCGTCCGATGATTTCGTTTATGGAGCGCACACCAAGAAACGCCAATTGCCGACGAACGTCTTCAGCAACGAATTCCATATAATTCACGACTTTTTCAACATCACCACGGAAATGCTTCATGCGTAGTATTTTGTGCTGAGTAGCGACACCGGTTGCGCAATTGTTCAGGTGACAGATGCGTAGAAACTTGCAGCCCATAGCGATCATTGGACCAGTGCCGAAACCGAAACTCTCAGCACCTAGTAATGCGGCTTTTATAACATCGAGACCTGTTTTTAAGCCGCCGTCTGTTTGCACTCTGACTTTGTCACGTAGGTTGTTGGCACGCAGAATCTGATGCGTTTCAGACATTCCTAATTCCCACGGCGAGCCTGCGTATTTAACGCTTGTAAGCGGTGAGGCACCAGTGCCCCCGTCATAGCCGGATATAGTAATAAGGTCTGCATAAGCCTTGGCTACACCGGCGGCAATAGTACCCACACCGGCTTCTGCAACCAGCTTCACTGACACCAACGCGTCGGGATTAACTTGTTTGAGGTCAAAGATTAATTGAGCTAGATCCTCAATAGAATAAATATCGTGGTGAGGCGGTGGTGAAATTAATGAAACGCCGGGCATGGAATAGCGCAGTGAGGCGATCATGTCGTTTACTTTATGACCGGGGAGTTGGCCACCTTCACCGGGCTTGGCACCCTGCGCAATTTTGATTTGAATAACTTCGGCGTTGACCAGATAGTGTGGCGTTACGCCAAAACGGCCCGAGGCGACCTGTTTTATTTTTGATGTTTTATCGGTGCCATAACGTTTAGGATCTTCGCCACCTTCACCTGAGTTTGATCGCGCGCCGAGCGCATTCATTGCCTGTGCTAATGTTTCGTGAGCTTCTGGTGAAAGCGCCCCCAGTGACATCCCTGCCGAATCAAATCTTTTGATGATCTCTGATGCAGACTCTACCTCTTC
>JALZUX010000222.1 GCA_023301405.1 Granulosicoccaceae bacterium
CGCCGAAGACGATACCGTAGAGATTGACTTCAACCTATTAACATCAACCCTTAACGCGACTGACACCGACGATTTCGTCGCGGCATTTGTTGTTGATCAGGTAACCAGCGGCACTTTAAAAATTGGTGCTAACCAGGAGTCTGCTGTTGATTTTTCAAAGGATGACAATTACTCCGTCGACGCTAACAACAACGCCTACTGGACGCCAAATGATCACGAAAATGGCAATGCTTTAGACGCTTTCACTGTGCAAGCACAAGACAGCTTTGGTCATGTGTCTGATATAGTGGCGCCGATTACCATCGAGGTTAACGCAGTAAACGACGCACCAACAGCGGTTGATCGTTTTCTTTCAATCTCATCTGAGGCTTTTTACGGCTTCAAACTGATTGATTTCGGATTCACGGATCATCCAGGAGAAAGTAATACATTAGAAGCAGTACAAATAGACAGTCTACCCGACAGTGGGGAGCTATTGTATCGGGGGGCGTCGGTAGTGGTAGGGCAGGAAGTAGCGGCCGATGAAATAGCGATAGGCTTACTGCAATACAAGCCTCAGACTGGCCTTGCCGGTGAGCTGATTTCCGATAACTTTGAATTTTCAGTTCGAGATAACGGTGGTGTGGAAAACGGCGGCCAGAGTCTGTCAATTGTGCCAGCCGTATTGTCTCTGAGCATTGCAAACATTGATTCCCCATCAGTGGTCAATATTAGTACCTTGCAAGCGCCAGAGAACAGTCCAGTCGGCACATTGGTCAGTCAGATACAGGCGATAGATCCTGATCCAGTGCTGACCCATTTAAGTGATGGCGGGTTCAATACGGTAGCCCGCCCAGCGACCGATTTTAACCGCTACACGTCTGATGGCGGGTTAGAGGGAGATCTCGGTAGTTGGCAGGTAATCAGTGGCGCTGTGGATGTTCGCGGAACTGACTGGGCTGATGGTCCTGACGGAGGGTTTCTGCTTGATCTAAACGGTAGTGGCATGGGAGCAATAGAGCAAACTATTGAAACAGTCCCCGGTGCCCGCTACAGCTTGGAGTTTGTTATGTCCGGGCATTTTCGCAATACTGATGTGAACAACGGTAGTGTACTATTACAGGCCAGAACCGGTGACGTGCTAACAGAGTTTCAAGTCGAGGAACAGCCAGGATGGTCAGAGCAAAATCTGAACTGGCAGCAGCAATCAGTCACTTTCACAGCAACAGACGATGTGACTACCATCGGTTTTCGATCTTTAACACCGGGTGGCTACGGCCCCATCATTGCTGATATCAGTGTGCAGGATGCGTTACGTTATGAGTTGTTAAGTTCTGATGTGCCGTTTTCAATCGAGGATAACGGGACGATTACGGTAGCAGCAGACAGTCTGGATCACGAAACACAAGACGCCTATGATCTTCGCGTAGAAATTAGTGAACCTGACGGACAATCAATCATTGTTTCTTTACCGCTGAATGTGACCGATATTAACGAGATTCCTGTTTTACTGGTCAATGAGGCTTTAACGGCGACGGTTAATACGTCTCATGTTATTGATAACACCTACCTTGCAGCAGTCGATGAAGACGAAACAGACCAGCCCCCGGAGGCGTTAACCTATACGTTGCTCAGTGTGCCGGGTAGTGGTGTATTAAGTGTTGATGGAAACCAACTTGTCACTGGCAATAGTTTTTCGCAGCAGGACATCAATCAACAACGCCTCACCTATACAGGGTCCACTGCAGGGTCAGATAGTTTTACCTTTCTGTTAGCCGACGGTAAAGAAGACGGAGTCTTGGGCATCGAAGCAACATTTGCTATTGAAAGCTATGACGCGGTGCAATTTAACACACCCGGCAGTTGGTCAATAAGCGAAGGTGAGACGATCACCCTTGATGACACCTTCCTTGATTTTAGTGGCGGCTACACAGAGCCTGCGCAGCTTCGCATTGATGTGCTGTCACAGCCGGCGTCGGTCGAAATACGGAATCAACAAACCGGGCTAATTGCAACGCAATTTACCCTGCAGCAACTCCATGACGGAGAGATCTTGCTGAGTCATGATGGTAGTGAGCCTGTGGCCGCATCACTACAGCTCGAGCTATATCGGACTGACACTGATCAACCGACACTCGTTGATATTGATACCATTGAGTTGCAGGTTGCTGATGTTGCCGAAGCCCCAATAGGGGTAAACAGTGAAATGACAACTGATCACGCCACCGACTTGATTATCACCATTGATCAACTCGGTTTTAACGATAACGATGACGCTGATACATTACAGGCGATTGTGATTGTCACGCCACCGGTCGCCGGTGCGTTATTGCTGCAAGACAACGTGGTACAGGCTGGTGACACCGTTAGTATCACACAACTACAAGCCAGTCAGTTGCGC
The DNA here is from genome assembly GCA_023301405.1 of Granulosicoccaceae bacterium. Taxonomy (GTDB): domain Bacteria; phylum Pseudomonadota; class Gammaproteobacteria; order Granulosicoccales; family Granulosicoccaceae. The sequence goes on from JALZUX010000222.1 coordinate 2,381, forward strand.
TTTCAGCCAGACCCGTTAACCAGCGGAGTAGTCATTGAAGTTATCGAGTTCAAAATAATGGATAGCGGCGACCTCGGTAACGGTGGTACCAATGAATCACAGCAAGCCAATACCATAACAATAACGGTCTCCAGCGATCACGTCCCTCGTGCCGTCGCTGATAGTGTTGTAGTGGAAGAGGGGGCAACGGCATCGTCTTTGGCATCTGGTGATGACAGCGTGTTAAGTAATGACACAGATCTAGATACACCGACTGCAGAATTACTGGTGCAGATTATAGATCAACCCCTACACGGAACTCTGCAGTTAAATCAAGACGGTACTTTTGAATATCGGCATGACGGTAGTGAGACCACCGCTGATAGTTTCACCTATCGGGTTGTCGATGCCAACAGAGAATCAGTGCAAGACTCACAAAACGCGGTTAACGTAACCCGGGTTGATATCGTAGTTCTAGCTCGAAACGATAACCCCGAAGCCGGTCAGGCTGAAAATAAAATAGTGGTGACGGAAGAACCGTTTCGAATAAGCCTTCCTGATGACCTCTTTACCGATGCAGAAACGCCGGACGATCTCACATTGACTGCAACGCTCATTGATGGATCAGCGTTACCTGAATGGCTAGTGTTTGAGCCGGTAGCCGGTGTCTTTAGCGGTTCACCTGATAGTCAGTCTGCTGGCCAATTGGTTGTCACTGTGACGGCGACAGATTCAGCTGGGGCATCGGTTCAGACCTCCTTCGATATCAGTGTTCAGCCTATGTTAGCGGCCGCTGCTGTTATCGAAGAAGACTTGGAGTTGTTCACCGAAATTGCAACAGCTCCGCAACCGTCTGAGACGACAACAAGCACGGAAGTCAATGAAAGTGTTGTATTAGAAAAGTCAATTGTCAGGTTTGTTGAACAGCCCGAATTAGAAACATCTGTCAATGATACGGGTGGTGAAGTGCTGTTCGTTACCGGTGCGAGCACTGGTGGCGACAATCAAACGGCTGTTGCCGAATTTGAAGACAAGGTGATTAAGCACAATAAAACGCCGATTTTAAGTAACAATTCTATTGCCTCTGTGATCGCGGTAGATGATACGCCGTTACAAGATTTATTTTTCTTGACGAGTGATCTCAAGTTTGAAAACACCCAGAGGGCGCTCGGTGATTTAGATCGTAACCTCGATCAGCGTGATGAATACGCTGAGCGCCAACAGCTTGTGCTTGGCAGTTCGGTGAGTATTACCGCTGGTGTATCAATAGGCTATTTGGTGTTGTTGGCCAGGGGCGGGTTGTTGATTGGCAGTTTGATGTCGTCTATGCCAGCATGGCGATTTCTAGATCCTGTGCCAGTATTGCAGAATTTTGGTGAAGACGATGATGATCAAGATGAGTCTCTGGAGACGATTGTTGATCGCGGGAGCGCAGAAGCAGAAGCGGAAGCGGAAGCAGAAGCAGAAGCGGAAGCAGAAGCAGAAGCGGCAGCAGAAGCAGAAGCAGAAGCAGAAAGCAAAGTAACGCAGGAATCAGCGCCCGGGGCAGTGGAAGTCAATCCAGAGCAAGCCGATAAGAATTCAACGGGTCAAACCGAATGAACATCGTAGGTAATGCCATGTGTAACTATTCAGAAACTTTTGCAGAAGTGATAATCACAAACCAATGAAATAGATTTTGTGTCTATGCAAAGTGCGTTTGTGGCGCCTGCTTAATCAATGATGGGGGAAGGTTCTCGCGCCACGGGCAGGGGTATTCGAACCTGAACAACACACCCATGAACGCTTCAAGGTATGCTTGAATAGTTATTTACCATTAGTATGAACCCTTTGTTGTTCAACTTGCCGCTTCACATAGCTTACGCCTTATTGCGCTCGGTATATTGCGGGATATGTTTGTGGCTGATCAGGCAGTCTGCTTTGCACGCTTGTCGGGTGTTAACTCTGGGTGACGAATGCTAGTGCATAATATGGCCATGAGTAAGGAGAAAATAATGCAGCCAAATCTGCGTCTTTGTGTGTCGCAAATGACATCCACCACTCATCACGCTAGTAATATAAAGTGGCTCGTTAATGCGGCAGCGTACGCGGCTGAAAATGGGTGTCACTGCCTTGCTCTGCCCGAAGCGGCGGGCATGATGAACAGAGATCAGAACGTAGCACGCCAACAAATCACGGTAGAATCAACAGACCCCTACATAAGCGCTTGCAAATCGATTGCCGCAGAGCACCACTTGTGGATCCAAACCGGGTCAACTCCCATAGCAGGTAATGACGGCCGTTTTCTAAACCACGGGAACCTCATTGACCATCATGGAGAAGTTCGGGCACGTTACGACAAAATTCATCTGTTCGATGCCTATCTTGACGGCCACTCGGCCACCGGAGAATCCGACAGGTATGAACCAGGATCGCAGGCGGTGGCGGTAAGCACGCCGTGGGGCTTATGGGGAATGTCGATATGTTATGACCTAAGGTTCCCGAAGCTCTACTGGCGCTATGCGCAAGCGGGCGCTAGCGTGCTTTTTATTCCGTCGGCCTTTACCGTAGCTACGGGTGAAGCGCACTGGGAGGTACTATTGCGTGCACGTGCTATTGAAACAGGCTGCTTTGTTGTCGCTGCAGCACAAGTTGGCAGTCACGATGACGGCAGACAAACCTGGGGGCACACGCTGGTCATTGATCCGTGGGGGCGTATATTACTGGATATGGGCGGAACACAGGCTGGGGTTGCTGTGGTAGATCTGGACCTGCATCTTGTTGACCAGGCTCGAAGTCAAATTCCATCACTGAAAAACGAACGGCAATATAATTTTCAAATAGTGACTGATTAATAATACCTTTTCGTGCGCAATTGCGCTGTCGTGGCCGCAATAACCGAGCACTTAATGGCACTGTTTTAGATTAGGGTGCCGATAGTACTAGTTAAAGTGGGGCTAGCGACCTTCTGACTCGCATGGTTCGACCTGTCGCTGCGTGTGGCTCGGTATAGCTTGCCCGTCACCCCCGATAATCGAACAATATAATTCAAGGATTTCCTCTCATGACATCGTATTCGTCATGGAAAAACATCGTTCTGTATCAGACTATATGGTTTGGCTCTGTGCTGGGGCAAAATACCTTCGTTGCACCGGTGATACTGTTGTTGTGTCTTCACTTTTACCTGTGCACAGATCGCCGCGATGAAGTGTTAGTGGTTTTTACCTGTGCGTCATTTGGCATATTTGGTGATTCGGTGTTATCAATGACAGGGGTCTACCAGTTCACCCCGGAGCCGGTATTACTAAAAATACCCATGTGGCTTGTGGCAATCTGGATAGGATTTACCGCAACACTACGCCACGGTTTAGGTTTCTTAATGAGGCGGCCTTGGCTTGCCGTGCCGGTGGCAGGAATCGGCGCGCCGTTTGTTTACCTGGCTGCGGCCAGGTTAGGCGCGGTGACCTTCCCACTAGGAATGACCAACACGGCGATGATTGTCAGCGCGGTGTGGATGCTGCAAATGGGGTTGTTTATTATCGTAATTCATGGTGTCGCCAGTCAATCAGTGATCAGCCTAAAAGATTCTGCCTCATCAACGGTTAGCTCGTAAAGTATTTGCTATTCCCCGCAATTAGCCAACATCAAGGACCTCCAGTCCCTTTTTAAGTGTATTCAGATATCGTCAAAGCTGCACACCCCCAACGGCAGCCGATAGGCAAGAAAACCCCACTATCTTTAAGCAACACGCATGCAATGGCCAAAGGCCAAGCCTGTCGATCTGCCTGCGTTTAATCGGTTTTGAGATTGTTCGTGTA
>JALZUX010000223.1 GCA_023301405.1 Granulosicoccaceae bacterium
CTCTCTCTCTGCTGATTGGCCTCTGAGTGGCGAATCTCCATAAATAATGCAGGCTAGGCGGGTCCGTTACTCCCTAAAATTAAGTTCTTCAATATTAACTACATCTAATTGGCAAAAGGTTGCGTGCTCAATGCCACCGCAGTAACGCCGTACCGCTAGTGATTTTGATAAGTACCTCAAACTCCCGCTTGGAAACAGGGCGTAACAAGGGTTACTCAGAAGTACGAAATTTCAGCTACACACAAAGACCTTTGGTTATTTTAAATAGCTTGTGTTGACGGTGAAAAAACGCTTGTCTTTAGTTAGCCGCAGTTAGGGTCTCAATGCAGCTGTAATCAACAGCGAATACATCAACTGAAGCGCCTGAAGGACCCGTAGATTCTCGTAGCTGCAGCTTTGCGTATTGGTTAGCGGATAACCAGTGCTTTATTGAGCTGAGCATATCTCCGTAGCCACTCTGCTTGGCGCTAGCGTTGTTCACAAACACAAAAAGCCGAATACCGTAGTCGTTAATTTGTGATTTTAGTTTGTCAAAGTCAAATGATGATGTGGTATACACTTCCGTGAGCGCTATGGTATTAGCTCCTGTATACAAATGCACATAGGCCCCTTCATTAGTCCAAACAGAACTTACTGGCGTATCAGCATTGGATTCCCCTATCCCTACGCATGATCGAACAATATCAGCAAGGTTAGCTTTATCGGTTACGGGCAGTTGTAGCACTTCTTTTACCTCAGCCGAACGACTGGTAAACACCTTTAATACCGGAACCATGTTCACCTGCGCAACCAAGTACATAACAACCAGGTACCCAAGACAAAGCTGCTTTACCGTTTTGTAGCGTGGACTTTCAGTGGCTTGGGTGCGCTTCACCAGATACCAAAGCAACAGGCAAACTATGATAAACAGTCCGGGATAAAGTTGATAAAGATACCGGCTAGTAACCCTCAGTGGTGAACTTCCGATGCTGCAATACATCAAGAAGCCGCCAAAAAGAAACGTATGCATTAGTACCACTGAGGCAGTGGTTGCTATGTAATTGTTATCAAACCCCCGCTCTGTCCATTGGGTATTCAATACTTTGTTCTGGTGGCGCTCATGCCGTAACAGCAGTCCCGCAGAAACTACGCATAAGCTTATAACAACACTCATAAAAAATAACCACAGATAAGTATCTATGTCACCGGTAAGCAGCATCCCGTCTCTGAAACCCATCAAAACGGATGTTTCTTCTGCTAATTTTTGTACTGTTTCAAAAAAAGAAATGCTATAGCCAACACCAGTATTTCTTTCAATGCTTCCAACAAGCAAAAAAGTGCGAATCTGAAGAGCAATAAACGTAAGTCCCGGTAGCAACATCAGCATAAACAGTTGCTTTATTTTTTCTCCGATTGATTGCGACCCACAACTAATGATGAATAACACCCCCAGTGCAAACGCGGTGGCCATAAAAATTCCGGAGTATCGAACCGTAATGCTTACCGCAATAAAGAACCCGGTGAGCAACCAGGCTGAGGGGTGTCGTTGTAGGCCGTGAGGAATAAAATAGATGGCCGCTAACAACACAAACGTGAACAGCGGCTCAGACACTAGCTCAACCGCCAGGTGCCAGGAAGAACTTGTAAAGTAAAACAGCGCAGCGCTGCACAGAGCAAACAAGTGTCCTACCGTGCAGCGCCGCAGAATTGCGTAGACCAACACACCAGACATTGCGCTGAAGAACAAATTAAGCAATAGCGCAAGTGTCGCAAAGCTTAAGCCCGTGAAACTTGCAATAATTAGTAGGAACGATACGCCCGGTGGCCAAACGGTTTGCGGAGCCGGCAACACCCCTTGGAAGTGCGGACCGTAAATCAGTATGTTTGTTGACAGGCCCTGATCAAGCAACCAGTTTTTTGCGGTGGAGATACTTTGAATTGAGTCCTTCATGATGAAGGTTTCGTCCCACGACAACCATGCAAAAAAATTACAAATCAGTGCAACAACTGCAATTAGGCATAGGATTCCTTTGGTATCAGAGCCCCAGATTCGAGTAAGCATCTTAAATGTGTTATTCCATGTATTGGACAGATAAGGTTTTCTGTCTTGTCGGTATCTTCAATCCCTTGCAATCACCAATAGTGACACATTTTAACGTTACCGACCTACGTTGAATTCAGTGGGACAGCCTAGCCACTGGCATCAGTCGATGTGCTATGTAACGTATACCGCCAAATCACCTTGGTCTATCCCCTAAACTAACAGCAGCGCAGCTGAAGTCAAGATGAAGACCAGTAACTTTAAGTTGACAAGTAAATTTTTCGGGAGGGGTGTTTACTCGTCGGCCATACCGGTGCGCATAATTGCCGGCTGTTCCTCCGGGTCAGCAGATGAATTTTCAACCGTCACTGAATTATCGTTATTTCTGACTACTTCTTTGTATACGGTGAAAAACACAAACCCTGCAAAGGATAGAACAATGGCGACAATAAACTGAGCTAGCCGACTATTTGGAGATCCACACTTAGGGCAAGTTGTGTCCCTTTGAGTGATCTTTGTCTTGCACGATCTGCAATGCACTATTGCCATCAAGAATTCTCCGAGCAGGTTTGAGCCTACTGCTAGTACTAGGGCTATCCACAGTTAAAATAATTTCTGGCGACCTGTGGTGGTACAAACCAAAAGGCTGATCTCGGGGGCTGCCCCCTTAATCGAGCCATCTCAAGGCTACAGAGATGCAAAGAACCTACCAGAAACTATTGAATGAAAAAAGTCCAAAAACACGGCTAATTGGCCGGAAAAAGCGCCTATAGTGGCTCCTGGAGGGGAGATTCGGACTGTAGACTCTATGTGAAAAATTTTTGGCGCTCTAGGAAATAATGTAAATTGTGACGCATCACACATCCCATACGTTTGTAGACACGCAAAAACTTTAAAAATTCACTCAACACGTGGCTGGAGACGCTTGCCGCTTTATCAATCGTTTTGTCTTGCAGTACAAACTTTTGTATTTAACGGGATGCTAGAGAATGCATGTATTAACTAGGTAACCTACATAGCTGGCGCGCAAAGCATCGTTCATTAGATAACACTATAAGTCACATATTTATAACAACGACTAAAATCTATAAGACATTGGGTGGAACGCTGCGCGCAGAACCGCACAAGGCTATACATATTTACTAGTGAAGGCAGCCTTTGGTCGACCGACACTCAATTCATGCAAAACCAATTTGGGTTTCGTCGCTGATGCGTCGAAGATGAAATGGACGCGGCAGGTATACACTGAATAGTTGCCTTAAAGGGTTGGTCTGCTACGGCAATCCTGACGGCGGTGTCAGTCCTCTGTCATGGCTTAAGCACTAAGCAACTTGTCATAGCTAGCGCCTGTTGTACTGGTCGGGTCAGAACCAAAGTATCGTGGATCAAGCTTAGTTGACGCGATTTGATAACGCCCATCACACGACAACCTAACCTGGTTACAGGTAGACACGTTATCTAAAGCACCGTGCAATAGATGCATGCCAAATACCAGTACATCTCCCAATGTTACCAATGTCACGCCTTGCTGCCATTACATCATCACGGTTAAAAAAGGCCGCGCAAATAGATATATCTGCGACCGTTCAGCCGGGTTGTGTGCAATCTCGGCGCTA
>JALZUX010000224.1 GCA_023301405.1 Granulosicoccaceae bacterium
AAGGCGAAGGCGACTATTTTGAAGCCACGATACGACGCTGCCTTTACACTTAACGCATTTTCACTATTCACCTCAAAAACCAGCTGAATATTCCACAGCTATCTACAGGTGAGGCGAGTTAATTATTTGTTTTCAATGGTGGCCAGGGACGGAATCGAACCGCCGACACGGGGATTTTCAGTCCCCTGCTCTACCGACTGAGCTACCTGGCCTCACAGATTTTGAAGCAGACGTCGAGTGAGCCTGCCAGTGGCGAGTACGTTACTTGCCAGCCGCCTATTAGACCTATCGAAAGCGCCCGAGTCAAGTGCATAGACGCTACTGGATGTAAGTTTTGTTGATCTATGATCAATCGGCTTGAGGAACATAGCCTGAAGGCATATCAGAACCACCACCAAAGAAGAATTTCTCCATCTCTTCTTCTAGAAATTTACGCGCCTTAGGATCAACCGGAGTAAGCCGATATTCGTTAATCAGCATAGTTTGGTGGCCCATCCACGACTGCCAGGCTTCTTTTGATACTTCCTTATAAATTCGCTTACCCAGATCCCCGGGGTAGGTTGGTCGGTCCAGACCTTCTAATTCTTTTTCTAATTTGACGCAGTTGACCATGCGAGCCATTGTTTTAATCCTACAGTTTTGTAATTACCACCATCATACCAACTTGGCGCGATCAATTCGATGCATGAGACTCAGTCAATAGTTTTAGTAGTTGGCTAACCGGTGCTGCAAAACCACCCAAGTCGGCACCGGGTTGATACCAGACCTGCCGGCTGTCGAGCACACTGTCTACTCGTTGAGCCTTCAATTGCACATACAAGGGCGAAATTTCCAAGTGGAAGTGGGAAAAAGTGTGCTGCACCGATGCCCATTGTATGGGCCTGCCCTGCACCGATCCAATTCGCTTTAAGGCCGCCATGGCCGCCGCCTTATCGTCAAACTGTGGAAAGCCCCATAGGCCGCCCCAAATCCCGCTTGGCGGTCGCCGTTCCATGAGCACTTCACCATTTGAGTTTTCTAGAATCAACATCCACGTAGCCCGATGGGGCTTGTCTTTTTTAGGCTTCTTGTGGGGCCAGTCAGCTGGGTGGCTTGTCGCTGCTGCACCACAAGTTTTCACCAGCGGACATCTGCTGCACTCTGGAGAGGACCGGGTGCACAGCGTCGCCCCAAGATCCATCATTGCCTGATTATATTCACCGGTACGGTCAGCCGGTGTGACGGCATCAGTTAGGCGCCATAAATACTTTTCGACAGCACTCTGCCCATACCAACCTTCCACCTGATAATGTCGACACAGCACTCGCTTTACATTGCCATCAAGGATAGAGGCGTTCTGACCGCTCGCCAAACTTAAAATAGCGCCTGCGGTAGAGCGACCGATCCCCGGCAACGCCACTAAGCCCTCAATTGTGAGTGGAAAAACACCGCCATGTTGATCGACAACAAGTTGTGCCGCCGCATGTAGATTCCGACCACGCGCATAGTAACCCAGCCCCGACCAATGCTGCAGTACTTGGTCCTGCGTTGCCGCCGCCAGGGCTACCACATCAGGAAAACTGCGCATAAATTTTTCAAAGTAGGGAATAACAGTAGTCACTTGCGTCTGCTGCAACATTATTTCCGACACCCACACACGGTAGGGTGTCGGATTCTGCTGCCATGGCAAGTGCTTACGACCATACAATTCAAACCACTTAAGCACGGCTTGTGAAAATTTTTTACCAGCAGCTCTGGTAGGGATCGCAGTATTTTTTGAATCAACAGTGGCTTTTGTCATGGCTAGTGCGCTGTATCAAATAGTATGGTCAGATGAGAGCTTGTCATTTGCGCTGCCCTTAGATTACCGGCATCAAGGGGTGTCAGCTCGCCGACAATGGTCACTTCTTTTCAAAGGCAGCTTTGCTGCGGCGAGGCGACTGTCAAACTCCCGAAGGATGAGTAAGTGCACATGAACCCGCAACAGGGTGCAAGAACTAAACTTGTATCATTCAATGTAATAAAAAGCACTTTGCTCAGTCGACACATATAACGGTATTGCTTGCTACCGGCCACTAGCTGCATCACTAAAGCAGCGATCACTCACCTAATAGATCAGACAAGCCCTTTTTAACATTTTTTTCGAGTGTGTTTTTAAGCCCGTCTTTTTCTTGTTCAAGCTGTTGCTGCAGTTGTTGTTTTTTCTGCTCTGCCTGCTCTCTAAGCAACTGCTGTTGCTGCTGTAACTTGGCTTCGGCATCCACACGCTCTTGCTCAACTCTGGCTTTAACAACAGCCTCTTTTTGCTTCAGCTCTTCAGCGACCAGTGCCTTTTGTTCATTAAACAGTTTATCTTTACCTGCACGCAGCTGATCAACCAAATCTGATTTCAGACCGTTGATCAACATACCAGCAAAATCGACCGACAAATCGGTAAATGACCCTCGTATCGGCACCGGTAGGTTAAGGCCATTTAATTCAGAAAGCTCTTTACCACCCTGTCCTTCTGTGGTCGTGCTGATCATCACCTGCAACAGGTAATCAATTGTCTTGGCTGACAGATTAACACCACCACCGCCAGACAAACGCATCAGCGGTGATTTAAAAGACAAGTCATCACTTTGCAGTACACCGTTGGCGATCTCTGCCGACACGCTAAGCTCGGTAAAGTCTGTTTTGAGCTCGGACTCAGCTGCCGATATCTGCGCACCACTGATTAATGCTTGCGCACGGCGAACTTCACGGCCGATGTTCACACCGTTT
>JALZUX010000225.1 GCA_023301405.1 Granulosicoccaceae bacterium
GGGAATCACTAAACGCCAGCCACTCAATTAATAAAGCAATACACCTTATGCTTCTGCTGCAACCTCGCGCGCCATCTTTGCAAGCACCGCTGTAGCACGACGGTTGCCATTCCTGGATGCTGCTTCAAATAATGTTTTGGCATCAGCGGTGTTTGCACTATCACCCCATGTGCCCCAACCATTCTGGCGCATCACACCAAGATTATATTGTGCTCTTGCATCTCCCTGCTCTGCAGCACGCTCAAACCACTTGCTCGCACGGCGCACATTTTTTACAACACCTGTTCCGTGTGCGTAACGTAGTCCAAGATTAGTTTGAGCACGGCTGTTGCCGCGCTCTGCAGCTTTTCGGTACCAAGTGATTGCTTCTTCTACATCCTGATCGATACCCAAACCATGTTCATACATACGGCCCAGGTTATATTGTGCAGCGGCGTTATCCTGATCAGCAGCCATGCGAAGCCAATAGACAGATTGATAAACATCCTTTGGCACACCAAGCCCCAACGCACACCCAATACCTAGATCGAGCTGAGCTTGTGCGACTCCAGCTTCGGCCGCTTTACGAAACCACTTCATGGCAACTGGGTAATTTTGGTGATCGGCAAGTCCATTGAGGTGACAAATACCTAAATCAAATTGCGACATCGCATGACCATTGTCAGCTGCGCGTTTCATCCACTCCACAGCTTTTTGATCACTCTGCGCGATCATATTGCCTGTGGTATACATCTTAGCCAGCATAACTTGTGCATGGATATCCCCACGCTCTGCAGCAAGGGTGAACCACCTCACCGCTTCTTTTTTATCTTTCGGCACACCGCGGCCCTTGGTATAGCAAACCCCTAAATCGAACTGCGCGACAACATGACCTTTTTCAGAGGCCGCCCGATAATAATTAACTGCCGCCTGCCGATTTTCTAAAACACCATGGCCGACGGAATACATATAACCAAGAAAACCTTGCGCACAGGAATTACCCTGATCTGCGGCCACCTGAAAATAACGCGCCGCTTTTTCATAACTTTGTTTGACATGCTGACCATCGAAGAACATTGTGCCCATAAATACGGACGCCCATTCATCACGACTCTTTGATTGCTTTTCGATCCATGGCCTCGCTTTTCTAAAATGTTCTTCGCGAACCTCCTGCGGAAATTTCGCCTCGCACAAAAGCGCAATGGCGGCACTCGCGCCTAAGTGTTGCTTGCCAGCAGCTTGAACCAATAGCTCGACAGCGGCGTTTTCATCCATGGCGGTGTCTTCACCACCACGTCGCAGTTCCATAGCGCGCAGAAAATGTTCTTCAGAATCAGGTGCAGTCACCAGTGTTAACTTGCCGCCGCCCGGTAATGATTTACTCAGCTGCTGACGTTTACTGCCTTTGCCGGCTTTGCTGAACCCACTGTTTTCGTCGTTTGGTTTTTTCATTTTTAGCTTTTGTACTGTCTTTCGCACCTGCAACAATATAACGCCACAAATGCACTGTGGGTGTAAGATCTCCAGTCTGTAAGTACGTTACTCCCCAGCTGGTTACCTATATTAACCTTTATAGGTTGACCTATTTGGTGTGGTTATCTGGTAGCCATCACACTTTGACGCACCCCAGACAAATCTAATTCCTAACATCTGTTGATAATCTCGTGGACTCTTTGATTATTTCCATCACTATGTAGGATCGTGTATCTCTGACTCCGGGCAAATCGCGTAAAATTTCGCCCAGCAGTTGCCGGTATTCAGCCATGTCGGCCACGCGGATTTTCATTAGATAATCAAAATCGCCAGACAACAAATGACATTCCAGCAAATAAGGGATGCGCAACGCTGATTCTTTAAATTTCTCGAAGATCAGCTTGCTGTCGTACTCCAACTTAATCTCTACGTACACCATCAGGCTAGCGTCTAGCAGGTCTGGGTTTAGAATTGCCGTGTAGCCGGAAATATAGCCATCAGCTTCTAATTTCTTGACGCGCTCCAGACAAGGTGAAGTACTAAGCCCGACCCTGTCGCCCAGATCGACATAGGAAATTCTGGCATTTTTTTGTAACTCGTCCAGTATCCGGCGATCAATACGGTCTATTTTTTTTAAAGCCATTTCAGTTTTTCATTCTGTCGGTTTCAATTTCACAACAATATATTCGGAATACTAGCCTAATTCAGGTTATTTCTCCGGCCATCTGCACCTAAAATCGTTTTTTATACTGCACTCTCAAAATTTAGTGCTAAAACTCGGCAAAAATTAGCAACAAAGCTATAAAAAAGGCCATAACAACTGCAGGAGCGTTCGATGCTTATCGGTGTACCAAAAGAAATCAAGAACCACGAATACCGTGTTGGGCTGACACCAGTCAGCGTTAGAGAGCTTATTGCCAACGGCCACTCTGTGATGATGCAAACCGGCGCTGGGTCGGGCATTGGCGAGAACGATCAGTCCTACATCGACGCCGGTGCAACCATTGCAAAGACCGCCGAAGACGTATTTGCAGAAGCAGAAATGATCATCAAAGTGAAGGAACCACAACCCGTTGAATGCAAAATGCTGCGCGCCGGCCAAATTTTGTTCACCTACCTGCACCTGGCACCAGACCCAACACAAACTAATCTGCTGGTTGAATCAGAATCAGTAGCAATCGCTTATGAAACAGTGACTGACAACAACGGTGGCTTACCATTACTTGCACCGATGTCTGAAGTCGCTGGACGCATGTCTATCCACGCTGGAGCAACATGCCTTGAGAAATCCAACGGCGGTGCTGGAAAGTTGCTCGGTGGTGTCCCCGGTGTAGCACCAGCCAACGTACTGGTAATCGGCGGCGGGGTCGTCGGCACCAATGCTATGCAAATGGCTGTTGGCATGAATGCGAATGTAACCATCCTAGACCGATCCATTAATCGCTTGCGCGAACTTGACGCCCAGTTTGGTGGACGTGTCGCTACAGTTTACTCTACACGTTCAGCACTTGAGCAACATGTAGCAAACGCCGACCTGGTGATCGGTGCTGTGCTGATTCCCGGCGCCGCCGCACCTAAACTGATCACCCGTGAAATGCTGGCTACAATGCGCCCCGGTTCTGTTTTAGTAGATGTTGCGATTGATCAGGGCGGTTGCTTTGAAACATCTAAAGCTACTACTCATCAGGATCCTACTTATATCGTTGATGATATTGTTCACTACTGCGTGGCAAACATGCCGGGTGCAGTAGCAACCACCTCAGCACATGCTCTTAATCACGCTACGCTTCCATTTACACTTGCTCTGGCAAACAAGGGCTATAAAGAAGCATTGAAGAATGACCACCACCTGATGCAAGGTTTAAATGTACACCATGGAGCAATTACTAATGCGCCGGTTGCAGAAGCCTTGGGGATGAGTTTTGTTTCACCTGAATCTGTATTGTCGTAACGTTTAAGTACCATGACAGGGTCGCGGCTGCGGCCCTGTCATTTCACCGTCCTTTAACACCTTACTGTCTGATTGCAGCCTTCACTAGCAGCAACAGCGATAATTTTTACATGTTTCCTTGATTAGAATCTTAGTTGTATTTGCTTGTTTAGCGCGGCTTTCATAACAACTGGCACCGTCTTTTGCAGACTGATTTCTGTGCACTTATTAAACTTCATAAAACTATAAAGCGCTATCGCTAACTGCGTTATCAGCTGCTCATCAATGTCACAGGTCAGGTAAAGAGACACCACCTCCAGTACTCCCGTTTTTCGATTGGCCTTACAGTCAGCCCGACCCACGAACTTATCCTTGTATAAAATCGGCAGACAGAAATAACCGTATTGCCGTTTTGCCGCTGGCACGTAACACTCAATCTGATAGTCAAAGCCAAAGATTCTTCGGCACCGTTCCCGCTGGATCACACAGTTATCAAACGGCGATAATAAAACAACCCGATTTGCCGGACGTTTTCGGCTAAGCATCTGCGGGTCACAGTACACCACGGTGCCACAACGCATTTCTGACTGTAACAGTGTCCCGTCCAGTACCTGCTGATGCAAAATGTCTTTAACAGACTTCCTTATTTCTGCCCCCTTACGCAAATAGGTATATGACTTGATCGCGGCAAAGCCATGTGCCTTTATGGTCATATCTACAAAAAAACGGGCCTGCTCAATGATATCTGGACACTGGCTATCTACACCCGCGGGTAACGCCCTTTCCATGAGATCGTACTTTTTTTGAAAGCCCTGCCGACCGGTGATCATCAAGTCTCCCTGTATGAACAATTGCTCTAAAGCCTGCTTAGCTGGTTTCCAATCCCACCAGCCTTTTTGACCACCGACGGGGTCTGCAAAATCTCTGGCCATCAATGGACCCTCCGCTTCTATTCGTCGACAAATTTGCTTCATCAATGGCTTATCGGTATTTGCAAACCAATGCTTTTCACCACTTTTTATTGCCTGCATCCGCGGTAACGCAAATCGAAAATCTTTCATTGGCAAATAGGCAGCTGCATGGAACCAATACTCAAATACTTTTTTTTCGTTGACCAGTTCCTCAAGCATACATGGCTGATAATTAGACACTCGATTCCACAACACATGATGGTGGGCTCGCTCAACCACTGATATCGTATCAATCTGGACATACGCCAAGTGCTCTATCGCTTTTAGCACACCTGCCTTGCTACGGCCAAAGGGGTCGTTCTGCAAAAGACCCTGACTCAGCAGTGCTTTTTTTCTAAATTGCGATTCAGTAAACAAGGCGCACATGGTATCTTTTTATGTCAGCTAGGGTGCCATGATACAGGCTCGCTGGTGCTTCTATTTCCCTTTATGACCGTATCTAGCCAGTCCCAAGGTAACCACTATCTCTATGATCCACGTTCTCGGCTCAATCAATATCGACTACTCCTGTACCGTTGATCAACTACCTGTCGCCGGCGAAACCACAATCGGAAAGCAACTCGTACTTACACCTGGCGGCAAAGGCGCAAATCAGGCAATCGCTGCTAGAAGAGCCGGGGCAAAAGTGAAAATGTCGGGAGCCATCGGCAGTGATGAAGTCTCTGATCAGGCGATCGCCTACTTGAAATCTGATGGAGTAGATCTGGAGGGCATCTCCACCCTACCCGGGCCTACTGGCTGCGCATTCGTTTTTGTTGATGCTAGTAGCGAGAACCAAATTGTTATTATTCCCGGAGCAAACGCCGGAGTAACAGCAGACCATGCAAAAAAACTCTCGATTAGCCAGAATGACGTTTTGCTGTTACAACTCGAAATCCCCTTAGATGCAGTAATTGCTGCTGCAGAAAAAGCCAATAACAACAAAGCACTAGTAATTGCTAACCTCGCGCCGTACCAAACCTTACCACTTGAATTTTTTGACACCATTGACATTTTGCTGCTCAATGAAACAGAAGCCACACAATTAGCGGCCGACTTTTCCATAAGTAGCAACGACAACCTGGCCAGTGCCATCGCTAATTACCTGAGTACTTCTGTGGTACTGACGCTTGGATCAAAGGGAGTAATTGCCGCAGAGACACAGGCAGAGCCCCTTTCACTTCCTGGCCAAACAATCACGGCGGTAGACACCGTTGGCGCAGGTGATACCTTCGCAGGTTATCTCGGTACTATGCTTGCACAGGGCAATACACTAAAATACTCTTGCGAGATAGCCAATAAGGCAGCGGCGCTGGCCTGCACTAAGCCGGGCGCCCAAACTGCGATTCCGACTATCGACGAAATAATCCCAACCTAAGCGTTAAATTCATGGATACCATAACCGCTCATACAAATTACATCGTACTGGCCCCCTCTCAGCCAACAGATCCTGCACTCGTTAAAAAGGTGTCTCAGGCCATGGCTGATATCGATGCCATACGCGAAGCTCACCTACCTGATGTGATCGAATTCGGCCTTGCTAACACCGCCACTCTTACGCTGTTTGCAGTGATCGCTAACGACGAAAATGCTGACGTCGTAAAAGAACAACTACACACAGAACTCAATAGCGTACCTTTCAATAAAAAAGCTATTGATATAAAAATAATTCCAATGAATTTTCCACTACTGCAATCTATCAGAGACACAGACTGCCTGGTTGGATGGAGAGACTAGTGCTCTATTGAGTAGTGCGGTCAGTTAGAGTTTGCCATAGGTTCTGTAACAGGGCGTCAGTACGCGGGCCTTTTTTGTCACTGCCTTTCAAGAACTGTCGTACTGCTGGGCTCAGGAATAAGCTCCCACAGGAGCGACTGAGCAAAGTGCGCATAAGCCTTGTAATAATGCGTGCTATTCAACCTG
>JALZUX010000226.1 GCA_023301405.1 Granulosicoccaceae bacterium
CATCTAACACAGAAGCCCCCGGCAGGGACACCATCTAATTATGACTCCGCCGGAAGGGCACATCTAACATAGCAGCCCCCGGCAGGGACACCACCTAAATAGAAGCCTCCCGCAGGGAAGACTTAACTACTAACCCTTTCTCTCCAACGACTTAAACGCCTCAAACATCCAATTCCTAATCGCCAGCACCATTGTTGTGCCCTGGCGCTGTTCAAGTGGAAGCTTTCTCTCTTCACGTACCGTGTCGTCGAATAACTGACCAATCGAATGCAGCCGCTCTACTATTTGTTGTCGGGCTACGGCAGAAATATCGCCATTCTTCACAAGTCTTAAGCAGCCGTTTTCCCCAAAATCTGTATTAAAAAACGGCCCTTGAACTTCTTTGCGAAAGAAGCTTTCTATCGGGCCGGTGGGTTGCCAGTTAAAGTTGCTGGCGATTAACGGTCTGACGCGATTGCCCGGTAGTAGCTCAATAAGCTTCATCCGGTCAAGCTTTGCCAAGTAGCGGATGCCTTCAACTTCTGTGAGTTCGTATCGCCTAAGGATGTCGGTAAATGTCCAGTGGTTCACCAGGCAGTAAGCAGTCAATAGTAGTTTTGGATCGCTGATTAGTTCTGACTCTTGCTCTAGCGACAGGCTCTGTAGCTGGCGGCCAGCGTTGTCACTGAGTTGCACTAAATCCCCAAGGTCTAGCTTCAGAATTTCGCAGATCTTGTCGAGCCGCGCCAGTGTCATATTGCCGCTGGAAAACATTTGTTTCACTGCAGATTCTGAGAGGTCTAGTTCTGTTGCCAGCTCCCGGTAAGTGACGCCTTGCTGTTTGAGTTGGGCTTTGAGCTGATGAACCAGTCGTGTCGCTTGTGCCATGAGGGTGCTGTTATTTTGAACCAAGAGGGCTTATATATTAGACGATTTCTGAAAAGGTGGCGAAATACAGTTCGGATGCCGACACTTGGCCCACATTCAATTGAGAGAGGGATTACCCATGAGCTTGTTCAAACGTTTTGTCACCACGGTGCACACCAGCGTAGATCGCACGCTTGCCAGCATTGAAAACCACGAAGCTGTGGTCGATGCAGCGTTGAAGGAAAGCCGTCAGGCGGTGGTGAGGGCCAAGGTCCGCCTAGCGCGATTGGAGAAAGATGTTAACGTGCAGCGCAACAGGGTAGCGGAGCTAGCCAGCGAAATTGACCTTTGGAATGAAAGGGCGCGTTCTGTTGCAGGTGATGATCGGGCAAAGGCGTTGTCTTGTATTCAGCGTCGTAAGCAGCGTGAATCAGAGATCGCTCTGGCAAGAACCCAGCTGGCCGAGCAGGAGTCGGTCGTAGCGCGTGTTCGCAACAGTATTGATGAGTCTGCAAATCGTATGCAGGCGTTACAAAATCAACGTAATCAAATGCGTTCTCGTGAAGCGGCCTCACAAGCGGGGCGAATTGTTCACACCCTTGATGGCCGGGTAGGGGGTGATGTAGAAGCTGCGATAGAGCGATGGGAAGTGACGGTTGGTGAGGCTGAAATACTTACCGACACCGTGCTATTGGCTGATGCCGATACCGATGAGTTAGCGCGGGAATTTATTTCTACTGAAGAAAATCAGTGCCTGGAAGCCGAGTTAGAAGAACTGCTAAAGCAGGGAGGCAATCATGAGTAACGCAATCACTATCGACAACGCTGCCATCGTAGAAGAGCACACAGTGCCAGTAGCCGGAACAGAGGTAAGCACAGAGGTAAGAACGGAATCTGCAGTCAGTAGTTCGGCTGGAGCCTTTTTTAAACTGGTACGCAACTATGCCACGCTGTCAGATGTATTGCGTATGGGTGGGGCGCTGGCAGTGGCAATAGCGATGGGGATATTTCTGCTTGAAGGGGTAGAAGTTGTTAATGATCTTTATCGGTTTTTAACCATGCTAGGGTTGACTGCTGCACTGACAGCCGCCGGTTTTATGATGAGTATGGTACTAAAAGAGCAACGCGGTAGCCGGGTATTTATCAGTTTAGGGTTGTTATCAGTGCCGGTTAACTTTACCGTCTTTGGTGCTCTTATTTATTCAGTGATGCCACTTGATGCAATGTCGATAAGTTATCCTGAATTTGCTCTCTGGCAGGCCGCCAGTGCAACTGATATTACAATGGCCTTGATCTGTGGTGTGGCAGTAATAGCGCCGCTAGTCTGGCTTGGGTATTCGGTGTTAGCCAGGTCGGCGCGAGTATGGTTAAGTGTGACTTTGCTGTTAAGCAGTGCGGTGCTGATTATCCCTGTACGTCAGGAGCTTTGGGCAGCATTACTGGCGCTAGGATCAACCGCCTTCATTTGGTGGCAGTGTCAAAGTAACGCTAAGAACGCACTTGTGCTTAAAACCGCAGAAGGTCGCTTTGCGATAGCGCTGTTATTTGTAGCGCCGATAGTAGTAATTGTTAGAAGCTTGTTTCTATATGAGGTAGGTGGTGTTTTAGTATTAACACTAAGCGCAGGGTTTTACTTTTACATGCGCCAGCTAATGGTCAGCCGATCTGAACGTAGCGTGTATTCGACTGTACTGACTATGCTTGCAGGAACAGCATCGTTGATTGCTAGTGTATCTGCCAGCGATATGCTAGGTCACTATATGGCAAGCGAATGGTCAATGATTTTTAGCGCAGCGCTGTTGCTATTGTTAGCGCTTGATATCAAGACAGTTTCAGCAGGTAAGGGTGCGGCAAACAAGGTGGCAGTGGCGTTATTGTCGGTGGCAGCATGTACTTTAGTGTTTGTATCTTTGCTTTCATCATCGTCGATAATTACAGTGGCCAGTGTTGTGGTTCTGGTGGCAGCGGCTGTGTATGGTTACCTTTATAAATACAATATTGTTATGGCTATTGCTGGTGTCGGGACTTGTGTAGTGGCAGCAATGAACGCACAAGAGATGTGGTCGACAGTCGCGCAGACTGGTTGGTGGGGAATTGCAGCAGCGGGTGCTAGTGCCATTGTTGCTGGGTCTTTGCTTGATCGGGCTGGAACAGTAGTGCAGGTAAATGGTTAAGGTGGGTTCCCTGCGGGAGGCTTTATTTTTGGAGTCTCTTTGCAGGTTTTTTTTTGGGGGGGGGGGGCCGGCAATGCCGGGCGCTGCTTTGTTAGATGTTGCTTTCAGCGGGACCCTGCCGGGGGCTGCTGTTTAGATGTGGCCTCCCGGCAGAGTCACTTTTCAACAGCCTCTAAGTTATAAACTAT
>JALZUX010000227.1 GCA_023301405.1 Granulosicoccaceae bacterium
AACGCCGCCTGAGGCTTCAAGCTTTGTGTATCCGCCTTGTGGTGACAGCAGATCCAACTGGCGAACCATGTGATGGCTGGTGAGCATTTTTTGGTGATTCTCTCCGGTTGTGATGTTGGTGGTCTCTTTAATATCAAACACAGCAAGCCAAACATGCGTATCGTCTGGCACCTCGGAAAAGTCACCGGTTAACTCAATACGAAGGCCGGCGTCATCTGAACCGGGCAGCGATTGCTCGGCAACATCGATCTTTACGGGCGGCCGCTCGATACGCCGAATGCTTTCCAGCACCCTGCGCCGCTTTGAACCTACTACCGCATACCTACCGTTGACCACCATTTGCGGCGTATACACGCCGCCTTGCCCGGCCAGATCAGCACGCCTGTACATCCGTTGGCGCAGACTATTTTCAGGGCTCGAGAACGGATCCTTGTGCGAGCCATGCCTGCCGTAAACCAGGGAATCCCAGTAGTCGACATGGAACTCAAGCGCCACAAGGTTTTCAAGGTCGTTTGCTTCAATCACATCACCAAACAATGCCTCTGCTGGCGGGCAGCTGTAACAGCCCTGAGAGGTAAACAGCTCGATTACGGCCGGGTTAGTACTTTGATGCTCAGACGCTATAGTCGGTGAGCCGCCACCGAACTGCTCCAGCGCGATATACCCGAAAGCTAACATCAGCGCTGCAAAAACGAGCGCTGGTTTGAATACAGCTGGTCTTAGCAGTAGGGGCTTAGATTTTATCGCAGATTCAGCCTTGTGGCCGCCAGTGGAATTTATTGTGTGTGTGCGGCGCTGCATCAGTATGGATCCTAATTGTTGGGCATGAAACCCAGCATGCGGTGACTGACATAGGGTTAGCAAAAATACGTAATGGATGTGAACAGCATCTGTCGAAACAGTTCCCTACCAAGAGCTAATATAAGAGCCGATGTGAACTATGACTCGTCTTAAGCAAGAGGGTGAACCTATCGATGCAATATCTGCAATTCGGCCATTGAGCTAAAAGAAGCCAGTTGGCATCAGCACAAAATGAACACCTCTGATGGGCGTAAAGCAGTGACGTCATTGACTATGATGTTTCAGTGATTAGTTTGACACCACAATTTCATCAACCCAGACCGCTGAAATATCAGAGCGCATTGCCGCATAAATAGTTTTTCGAAATAAATTGGCCGGTGACTCAAGTTCAGGGTGATACAGCAAGTTGGTGTTGGCGATTGATGCCTCAATTTGTATCGCATCAAATTGATACTCTTATTTAAATAGTCCAATGGATTCGTCGAACGCAATGCCGCCACCGGAAGCGACCAAGTAAAAAGCTTCGATAGGATTGATGTGGGCGTCCGCTGTGCCGCGTTGGTTGGCTGCGATATTCGAAATATAGCAGGGACAGGCATCTTAAACAGGGGAAGGGATGGCGATGGCTGGCATGGTTGCCATGCAAAAACCTTGTAATTCAATAAAGCGGTAGATTAATTCTTTCGAACAAATACAATCGGGGGTAAACGGGTCTGTTTGACCCGTATCCGGACTTTAGTCCTTTACACCAACCCACCTGCTTTAGCCGGTGGTTGTTGAGTCTGAGCTCGCGCTATAAGACCCATCGTAGCAGCGACTAAACGGGATACAGTTAATCCGCCGATTTCTTCGATGTCTGCTTCCGGCATTATTTCAACAAAATCCACCGCGGCAATGCTACCTCGTTCAGCGACGGCGGCAACTAACTCCAGCACCTGAAAGTAACTAAGTCCGCCAGGCGAGCGCCCGATTGTATTAGGTGCAACTGATGGATCCATCGCATCGATGTCAATACAAAGAATAACATTTGAGTTTGTGTCTATCTGATCGATGGCAGGTTGCAATCCATGCCGATAGACATCAAAACCAGTAAAGAATTTCACCCCCCATGCTAAGGCGTCTTCATAGTCTGAGGAATGTCCCGATCCGATTCCTCGTGCACCAACTTGAATGATTTTCTCTATATGACTCATCTCTGATGCACGACGCATTGTAGAGGAGAGCCCGTGCGTTTCACCCATGTGACTATCACGCCAATCGATATGAGCGTCGATCTGCAATATCGTGTAAGACTTTCCTGTGTCACTTAGTGCATCAATCATCGGTATCGGAACCGAATCGTCACCACCTATCAGAATTGGAACAACGCCACGGCTGACTGTTTTGGTTATAGCCGTACGAATGGTGTCGCGATTCTTTGCAAAGTCTGTTTCACTCCACGGCAGATCTCCACAGTCGACTGCACGTTTGGTGCCTTCTGGAAACGTAGCGCCGCCCAGATCAAAATTGTGGCGATCGATATTAGCGGTGAGTGAGCTTATAGCCTTTCGGAGCGAAGCAGGGCCGTTTTGAGCGTATGCCCCTACAGATCCGTACGGCGTCGCACAGGGTGCACCGATGAACGCTGACGATGCGTTCATCGTATCAAAATCTGTGCAGGCATCTAAGCCGAGAAATGTACTGGCATCGGTGGCTCCAAACAAGGCAGCGAGATCGGGTTTTGGACTCATTATTGGGCATCCTGTGAATCTGTGAGTGCTAGTGAAAAGTAAGACTACTTGCTTATAAGCCTGGCAAGTAACTTTTAGAGATTACAGGTCGCAGTATGAAAACTATTATTTGTGTTTGTGTATGAATTACGATGTTTAACTCACTCAGTTTTGCTTGTCGAGATAT
>JALZUX010000228.1 GCA_023301405.1 Granulosicoccaceae bacterium
GCCGGGGTTGACTATGATGTGAATACGGTTGCGGTTAGCGGTATTTTTGTGACCAATGCAAATCAGGATGAAGAACTCATTTACGAAATCACTAAAGCCATGTGGTCTGAAACGGCGCGTAGGCTGCTGGATAACGGACACGCAAAAGGTAAGGTGATTACGCTTGAGACTGCACTTGATGGGGTTGCAGGTATTGGAGTGCCGCTGCACCCTGGAGCGGAAAAGTTTTATAAAGAAATGGGTATGATGTAAGTTTGTTGTTGTCATAGTCTCAACGGTGAAAAATCTGCCGGCGATCTAATCTAGCTTTTTAGCTGCATTGTATCGTCGGCTTTTTTATTTCTGCAGAAAAGAATAAATAAAATGACAGAGTCTGCACGTCCTTCCTCCTCTGCACTCGATATAGAGTCAGTCGAGGCGCTGGAACGTAAATATGATTCCGCGTTAGTGACCCGTGATAACGGTTCGACGCTTTCGCGAGTGCTTTATTGGGGCACTATTTTGTTTGCGGCTTATCACGTGTGGACGGCAGGGTTTGGTACTCCTGTTGATCATGTGCACATGGGGATACATCTGACAGGGCTGTTTGTCTTTATCTTTGCGAGTTATCCGTTATTAAAAACTCAGCGTGCACTTGCCTGGCAACCCGGCAATGCCATGCGGTACGGCAATGTACCGTTGTATGACTGGATCCTGATGGCCCTCGGGGTGATGGCTGCTCTTTTTCTGTGGATGTCGTGGCGTGGTGTGGCCGTGTTTGACATACCCGAACAAACGCTGAGGCAGGGTAACCCTACAACACCCGATGTGATTCTTGGGTCGTTTCTAATTTTGGCCGTTTTGGAAATCGCCAGGCGGACCATTGGTATCATATTGCCAATCATTATTTTGGTGTTTGTGGCTTATGCGTTGCTGGGGCCTCATATACCAGTGCAAATTTTACAGCACCCCGGTGTTGACTGGCATCAGTTTGTAAACAATATGTACTTTCCTTCTGAGGGTATATTTGGCGTGACCCTGTGGGTTGTTTCCACGGTTGTATTTCATTTTGTTTTGTTTGGTGTTGTGGCGCAGAGAATGGGTTTGGGGCAATTCTTCGTTGACAATGCCATGATCGCTGCCGGGCGATATACCGGTGGACCGGCAAAGGTGAGTGTCGTCTCATCGGCTTTTTTCGGCACTATTTCAGGATCATCTATCGCTAACACGGTGTCGACTGGATCATTGACTATCCCCAACATGAAACGCATGGGTTATCCCGGGCACTTTGCAGGCGGCGTAGAAGCGGCGTCGAGTGCAGGTGGGCAGATTACGCCGCCGATTATGGGGGCCGCGTCGTTCCTGATGGCTGAGTACCTCGAGGTGCCGTACACCACTATTGTGATTGCGGCCATTGTGCCAGCGTCTATGCACTATATTGGTGTGTTATCTATTGTGCATTTTACCGCCAAGCGTCTTGGCCTTAAGACTTATACCAAAGCAGAGTTGCCCAATTTCTTAAAGGTATGGCGCGAAGGTTGGGTCACTGTTATTCCTTTAATTGCGCTTTTGATTGTTTTATTTTCAGGTTACACGCCGAATATGGCCGCCTTCATGGGCTTGATGTTATGTATTGTTGTGGGCTTTTCAAATTTTCGTAAGCCGTTGACGCTGATCGTACCAATAGCACTGTTGGCGTTTATTTTTTGGAAAGCATCGCCTGCCAGTGGGGCGGGGTTCTCTCCTGTAATGGCTGGTATTCTAGCGGCCTGCGTGTTTGTGTCGTTAATGCATAAACGCGAAAGACAAACCTACACAGAGTTATTTGATAGCTTTAACGTTGGCGTGCAGTACGCGCTGGCGGTGGGGGCGGCGTCTGCAGCTGTTGGTATTGTGGTTGGTGTAATCAATACCACTGGCGTAGGGTTTCGGTTAGGTTTTATGGTGACCTCTGGTGCAGCAGATATGGCCCAATCACTTTATGGGGTATTTGACTGGAGTTTGCTTGCGATAGAGCAGGCAGGAATTCAGCAGTTTTTGTCTTTGGTAATGATCGCCATTGCTTGTATTCTAATGGGCGCAGGACTGCCGACCACAGCGCTGTATATTATGTTGGTAGCTGTTGCGCAACCGGCGCTTGCACAGCTTGGGGTGCCTGCATTGGCAACTCATATGTTTGTGTTGTATTACGGTGTGATATCAGAGATAACTCCACCGGTTTGCGCTTCTGCATACGCGGCGGCAGGCATTGCCGGGGCTAACCCTTTTCGCACAGGCTTAAGTGCTTTTACTTTGGGTATCGGTAAACTTATGGTGCCAATGGTGTTTGTGTATGCGCCTACTATTTTAATCGTTCTGCCCGAATATTTTACGATCACGTCATTTCTGCAGGTGTCGATTACTTGCGCCGTTGGCGTGTTTGCGATCGCCACTGCAGTTGCCGGTTATTACATCACGGCACTTAATCCGCTATGGCGAGTGCTGATGGCAATCGCCGGGTTATTGTTAGTGGCGCCTGGTTGGCAAAGTGACCTGGTGGCTCTGGTAATCGCAGCTCCTGTGCTATTGAATCAGTTTGTTTTCAGGTCTAAGGGTATTGTTCACGGGGTGGCAGGTGAATAACCGGTTTAGTGTGGTTTTCAGCGGGCAGTTATCATGGAGTTTGAACTGAACTCTGTGATTTGCTCAGTGTCCTAATGGTTGCAACAATGAGCTGCCAATACGGCAAGTTTGATCATGCAGTTGCAGTAGACTGAG
This sequence comes from Granulosicoccaceae bacterium, assembly GCA_023301405.1. GTDB lineage: Bacteria > Pseudomonadota > Gammaproteobacteria > Granulosicoccales > Granulosicoccaceae. Next base: position 2,737 of record JALZUX010000228.1, read on the forward strand.
CGGTTGTATTGTATCGGCGGTATAGCTGCTTGATTTCCAGCGGCGTGATGCCGCTTGTTGTTGCCAAGGCGACTAGTACGTTGTGGTATTTCTATTTTATGGTAGAAATTGGTATTCGCCCTCGGCGCCACCGTGCAAGCTCTTAAGCCAGTCGTGTCTTATGGGTAACTTGCACATTGCTTTTTAATGATGACAATGAAGCCGAGTTGGTCTGTCACCTATAAGCGGCACTGTCTGAAGTGCGTGATGTTTTGCCCGCGAATGACCCTGTTATATAATGGAGTTCACATTGAAAACCGGCGGTCTTAGCCACTACAGGCTTTGTGCTTTGGAGTTATAGTTTTGAAGGGAAGGGCATTAAAGCTTTTTTTATTTCTAGTGTGCAGCGCTTTAGTGGCGTCTTGTCAAACCAGAAACGTAGTTGACCCATATTCAGGCCTGGTTGAGCCTACCAGTGCATCAGCAGAAGGGTTGCAAGCGAAACTAGCAAGTTCACAGGAATGTGCCTCGTATACCAGTTCGCCAATGTATCGTTCGCGTTTGAATTCTTTGACGCTTGGCCCGAAGGACAATTGGGTTGCCGGAATTGAAAACGCACCACCGGGCACAGAAATAGAATTGCTTGATGGCACTTACCAGTTACGTAAACATGCCGTACTTGTCAGTGACGGTATCACTATTCGATCTGCCAGTGGTAATCGAGATTCAGTGCTCATTGAGGGCCGTGGCTATAATAAAGGCGGTGTTGGGTTTGCTATCACCGGCAATGAGGTCACGATTGCAGATTTATCTATGACGAATATGCGTGATCATGCGATATCAGTTAAACCGGAGCTCGGTGGTACGGTCGCTCCGCATATTTACAACGTACATCTCTATGATATCGGCACTCAGCATATTAAAGGTGATGTTGGTGGAATACGAAACGGCATTATTGCCTGCTCTTCTATTGGCTACTCAAAAAATGGCGCAAAAGGCGACTATAACGGGGCGATAGATTTGCATGAGGCGGTGTCATGGGTTATCAGAGACAATACAATCTACAACATTAAAGGGGACGGTTCCGGGTGCAATGTAGATATTGAATGCGGCACTAATTTAAGCGGACCCGCGATACTGGTGTGGAATCAATCAAGCGGTACAGTGGTTGAGAGAAACCAGATTTTGAACAGTTATCGTAATATTGCTTTTGGTTTGGCCGCAGGGCATGAAGGAGGGGTGATACGGAATAACCTAATCTACCGGCAAACCCGTGGTGATGCTGGTATTGAATTGCAGGGTGTGTCTGGCACGTTGGTTGAAAAAAACACTGTCCTTCTGCACGGTACTTATCGTGGCGCAGTTGAATATCGCGATAGTGAAAATCTCACAATTCGCAACAACACCTTGTCATCCGAACCGTGGAATCGGGGCAACAACACCGCGGTCAATGTGTATCAGAATACGCTCAAGTAACCGTGTGCGTTAGGCTATAGTCGCAATTTTCTGCCTTCGGGTTGGCACAGCCGCCCAGTTCACATGGTGAATGACGAGTGTTGGCACTCCTGGATCTGGCAGAGCTTGCCTGCTTACAGGAAAGCTGTAGGGCAAATGGGGTGGGGTGGTTTCAGGTGACTGATTCCCTGAACAGATTGGCGCGTCCTGCGCCGTTGCCGCTAGTCCAATGGGCGGCAACCCGATTCCATCTCAGTGCTGTTCGATCTCTTCCTTGAGTAACTCAATGAGTATTCAACGTCCTTATAAAATAGGTATCGGTCACAAAATCAGAATGTTTAGTGTTTTGTGAGGTAGTTTGTTTTTGCCAGAAGATACTCGCCAGTAACGACGTAATCTTTGCGTTAATTACAAACCCGCTATTGTAAAGAATAAGCTTGGTGCTCTGCTTGCTGCCTGTTTGGCTTTGCCTATTGGTAGTAAGGCCATAAGAGCACTCGAAGTAAGTGCTCTCTTGGTGGGCGCGCGCGTGGTTGCTGTTGATCAGCCGTGGAAACTAATGTTCCACACGAACCGATTGACGCATAACCGGAGTTGCTAGTTAAAATTTCAGCAGTGTTGAAGCCTGTTCATTGACTTGCTGATACAGCCATCTGCCACCGTAGACTGACAAATGGTCTGTGTCAGAGTAGAGCAACCGGTCGTCGTCGTACAATTGACTGCTGTCTTTGATAGTGGCGAAGGGGTCGAAAAATTCTGCACCAAGCTGTGTTACTCGTTGCTTTATTGAGTCGTTATAGCTTGGGTATAGGTCATCAATGGCTGCTTCTGGCTGTGTGCAGTCTATACCTAACCTATTACAGTTTGCGATTTTCGATGGGCTGAAGGTTAATAGTGGTGGCTGTGCCATAACAATTACTTTCTTTGATGATGCCTTCGCCAGTTTGATCACCCGATCAAGTTCGGTGAGAAATTCATTGTCTTCAAAGTCGTTGTCCCAACGGAAAGCAAGTACTGATATATCAGTGCTTTGCTGAAGTTCTTTAAGGTAAGCAGACTGGGTAGACGCACATTTAGCTGACTTATCTTTCAGTCCACAGCCTCCGGATGCGTACAGCTTTACGCTCATGTCACTGTCGGTAGCTAATAGTGAGATCAACTCAAAATAGTGTTGGCCGTGACTGTTTCCATAGAGAAGTATTTCTTTGTCGCTGTCCTTTTTTCCGCCCTCGCAGCCTAAGTTCACCAGTGACGGGCATTGGCTTTTATCGATATGGCTGTACTGGAATGCGGTATCGATGGTATCAGTGCTGAGGCGATCCGGAAGACCTTTGTTTAAAACAACACCCACAGCCAGCAGTGCTAGTGCGGCACTTGGAATCACAAAGTACATAACCAGCGCTTTGACGCCAACCACATTTAACGTTCGTAGCGGGCGTTCAACGGCGTAGTATGAAAATGTACTCAAGCCAAATATTAGTGCAAGACAAATCGCTTGAACCCCCAGTGGTAGATGCAAATACCCTTCGGTGGTATTGAGTATGTAGCGAGCGAAAGCGAGTACGGGCCAGTGAAACAAGTAAAGTGAGTACGATATTAAACCCACCCACACTACACGCTTGTTTGCTAATAGTTTATTGATCCATGTGTTTTCACTGTGAATGATCAATGCTATTGGTATACAAGCCAGCAGCGCTGAAAAGCCTGGAAATACAAGTTGCTTATTGAAAAAAATCAACGTCACAATCAGTGTTGCAGCGGCAATACCTGTCAATATGTTTGAATTACTTTTGGCTATTATACCTCGGGCATGAATGATTGCGAGTATTGAGCCTACCAATAGCTCGCCTATTCTGGTGGGAAGAATGTAGTAACTGGTGCCTGCCAGATTGCTTTTCGCAGACATGTACTCTGCTAAGAAAAAACTTGCAATGGCGACGACGCTTAGGGCCGCAATTAGATTTATTTTCTTAAACCTGATAATAAAGATCAACGCTAATGGCAGTAAGAAATAATATTGTTCTTCAACAGAAAGTGACCAGGTATGTAGCATTGGCCACTCTGATGAGTCAGATGAGAAGTAATCACCTGTTCTAAGTGCAAACTGCATATTGGAAGCAAACACGATGGCTCCCACTATTGAAATTCCAGTTTTATAAAAGTCTAGCGGTAATAGAATGAAGTAGCCGGCAATCAGTGTTAGCACTGCCATGAAATAGAGGGGGGGAAGAATTCGTTTTGATCGGCGAACATAGAAATTTATAAAAGTATATTTCTGGCTCATCACTTCCATGTATACGATTCGGGTAATCAGGTAACCAGAGATCACAAAGAAGATATCAACACCAAGGTAGCCTGCATTCAAGTACCTTGGATCAAGATGGAAAAGCAGAACCGCAAGCACAGCGATCGCTCTTAAGCCGTCGATATCTTTTCTGTATTCCAATTTATTCATAGTTATTCATGTTCGTATAGTCTCCGGAATTTTTGCCGAAGAGTTGCAGCTAGCGAGTAAGCGGTCCGAAAGCATTTCCCTTGCCGCGAATTGAGTTCAAAATACAAGTTTGCATATGGTGTAAAAAAGCTTGGCGACCGACTTCCTGATGATCCGAAAGCTGCCATGGCATCCTACGTTCTGTTAATTCTTCTGATTGGTGCGTCGAAATGATTCGACAAGTAAATCGAAGCATTCATAGGGGTGGAAGTGCATAGGATGAACTCAATTCAACGGGGTGGTTTGGGTCGGGTACTGTTAGTGATCAGTATTGCTTGTTTGGGCTCCAAGATAATGCAGGCCGGGGGTCGTTGTAGCGAATTGATTGATCAATTCACCGTGCGATACACCAGCAGGCTATTTCTTACATAGAGCATATTTGACGCCACCTGACGTGGGTGGGCTTTGAAAAGTGGCGATGGTCGAAGAATCTAGCAATTTTTGCGCAGTTGAACGGTGACTGATTGGCAATTGCTAACGCGGTAAATCGCATGATGAGAATAATTGTCACATCAAAATACAGCTAACTGTCAGGTAGTTATGTAGTATTACGATAGGAAGATGGTCGGATTTTGTGAAAATGAAAAAATTTGGTTTGGTAGTTTGTATGGCTATCGCGCTTTCAGCGTGTGCAACGAACCCTGTAACGGGCAAGAAAGAGCTCAGTTTTATGAGCGAAGCGCAGGAACTGCAGGTCGGCAAACAGCAATACTCCCCAAGCCGGCAGTCACAAGGTGGCGACTACGTTGCTGATCCTCGTGTGCAGGCTTACGTAAATAGAGTGGGCCAAAGGTTGGCGGCGGTTAGTGATCGACAGCTGCCCTATGAATTTAAGGTCATTAATTCGGGTGTTCCAAATGCTTGGGCGTTGCCTGGCGGCAAAATTGCGATCAATCGTGGTCTATTGACGCAAATGAAAAGCGAGTCTGAGCTAGCCGCGGTGCTAGGGCACGAAATAGTGCACGCCGCTGCCAAGCACGGAGCTAGAGGGGTGACTCGCGGCATTTTGCTGCAGGGCGGGTTAATGGCCGCCACCATTGCCACTTCAGGAAAGGAGTATTCAAATATCGCGCAAATTGGGGCTAATGTTGGTGCGCAGCTGATCAATACTCGTTATGGTCGAGATGCCGAGCGTGAGTCTGATCAATTTGGAATCAAGTACATGGCTAAGGCGGGCTACGATCCGCAGGGAGCGGTGGATTTACAGGCTACTTTCTTGGGTTTGTCGAAAGACAGCCAGCGCAGCCAGGATTTTATCAGCGGTTTGTTTGCAAGCCATCCGCCGTCTGCAGAGCGTTTAGCGACCAACCGGGCGATTGTCGCGTCACTGCCGAAAGGCGGCGATGTGAACGCGGCTGAGTATCGACAGAATATTTCGCGACTGCTTAACGCCGAGCCTGCCTATGAGGCATTCGAAGAGGCCAAAAAAGCCCTGAGCGACAAAAA
>JALZUX010000229.1 GCA_023301405.1 Granulosicoccaceae bacterium
TAGGGGCGCAATAGATCTGCCTGAACAGCGCAAAGCAGGTTATCTGTGTCTGCCGGTAGAAAGAATTGTTCATCATGCACCCACTCGCTGCGGTCACCGAGTAACTTCATTAGGGTGCGGCCACTGCCACCAAGAGAACTGAGTAACGGGTTGCCAATCTGATCATCAGCTAACGGCTCAGTACCACCGCCAAGCTTTAGACGCTCGCGTGCAGCGCGGCGCATGTCGAGTAAATCGCCCCAGTAGTCAATGGCAGGATTAAGAAAGTACAGTGATACGCGATTGCTTTCTGCCGAGGTCGAGGCATCGGGGCCGATCTTTGCCAGACGCACCAGTACGTCTAATGTGCTAGGCGGTAACAACCCTACATTAAAAAGATGAAGCTGTGGTGGCAGCTGTGCCGGATCTATTTGGCCACTGTCTGCTAATTTACAAAACTTTTGCCACAATGCGGCACGGTGCGGTTCATTGATCGACGCCGCTAAACGTCGCCAAAGTGCAGGCTGCCACAGCTGTGCCGGATCGTTACCGGTTTGGGTCTTATCTGGAATGGTATTGCTGCCCCGCTCCCAATCGAGAATCATCTTCGGGCGATAAACCAGATATTGATCGAATACATCGGCAATGCGGGAAGCGAGCTGCACTCGCTTTGTGTCTCCTACCGTACCGCCGTCCGAAACGATGTAGCGTTGCAGTGGCGCCCAGTGTTCGTCAGTCGCGGTACTGAGGGTATCGAGCTCATTGAGAACACGTAGTCTAAGGGCACTGCGTTCAAACGCCGATTTTTTTGGCACATTATCAAGACAATTTTGATACAACTGCCAGACAAACTCCGCCGGTAAAACGTATTCAATATTGGCAGCAATACCTGAACGATCTGCAATCTGTAGATTAAGCCAGCGACCGATACCAGGGTTGGCAACGAGTATTTTCTCAGGCGTTAGAGGATCAGACAACGGTTGCGATTCACGCAGCGAACACAACAAAATGAACAACGCTTCAAGACGGTTGCTGTGATAGACATGGAGCATGGTCATTGCACGGCGACAAACAGGACTTTAATTTTACCACGCTTGTTAGGTGGCTGCAGCGAACGTCACGTTACACTTGATACCACCGCCGGTATATCACCCTGCCCTTTGCATCCCCGCTTAAACATTATTGACCTTGCACTCACTGCACAGGTTGCGCCGCAGAAGCCAGAAATTGATCGTCGAGCCTGGATATGCCCATGCCTGCCCCCTTACGCACGCGGATCTGTATTGGAATGCGTTCTTTCAGTGCCTCTACGTGACTGATCACGCCAATCATCTTGCCACTGGCGTTGAGGCTGTCGAGTGCATCCAATGCAACATCTAAAGTTTCAGGGTCAAGGGTGCCGAAACCCTCATCTAGAAACAACGAATCAATACTGGTTTTATGACTGACTAATTCTGACAGCGCCAACGCCAGTGCCAGACTGACCAGAAAGCTTTCACCGCCAGACAGTGTTTTGGTGTCACGCACAACATCGGCCTGCCAGGTGTCAATGACTTGCAGCGCCAGCGCTTCACCTTTTTTACGGGACAGCAAATAGCGGCCATGCAGCCGATCAAGTTGGCGGTTGGCCAGATACACCAGATGGTCAAGCGTTAGACCCTGCGCAAACTTACGATACTTGGCGCCATCGGCAGAACCGATAAGACCGTTTAGGTGACTCCAGTCGTCGTGGTGTTTTGTTTTACTTTGTATTGCCTTCAGTAGCTCATGATGCTGCTCACGACGCTGTGCATCAGCTTGCAGTTTGTTTTTTAAGCCACCCAGTTGCTCACGCAACGTGGCCAGCGCAGTTTCCTGACTCTGTATACACGCAGACAACGATACCGGCCCGGTATCATCAATGCCCGCCAGCAATTGCTTTAGATTGTCATCAGTCATAGAAGGCTGTGCACGCTCTTTAGCTGCTAATAGTTGCTGACCCTCATTAAGTAATGCTTTGGCTTTACTGCACCCGCTATTCAGTAACTCACGCAGTTCAACCAGACGTTTTACTTCATTGGGTTCAAGTAGATCAGCATGGAAAATGGCTTCATCGGTGTAATCACTTTCATTGAACGTCTTTTGCCAATGTTGCTTGCAGTCTGCTGTGGCTTGTGTTTGCGTGGCCAATTGGCTTTGCAGTACCGCTATGGTTCCTGCGATTCGGTCAACATCCTGCTGCTTTTGTGACTTACTTTTCTCAAGCACGCTGAGTTTTTCTGTTGAATTATCACGTTCAGAATTTATGCGGTCACGCTCTTGCGCTACAGATTTTTCACCAAACAAGTTGTGGCGTTCAGATTGTTCTTTCTGTAGGGATTGTTGATTCTTTTGTTGTTTCTCAAGCTCGCCGGCAAGCAATTTTTGAAAACCCTTGAGCTCAGTGTCAAGCGTACGTTGTGTGAGATTTTCTTTTTCTAATTCTTTTTCTATTTCCTGCACTTTAGATTTTTTTAAATGCCAATCAGTGCTTTCGTTTTCACGGTGCTCAAGCCAGCTGCTGTAATCATCTAGCGGTGGCGATGCCAGACCAAAACTTTCAATAGCACCCTGTACATCACGCTCTAACTTTTCTATAACCACACTTAAATCATTGGTGCGCCTATTATTGTCAGCCAAAGACTTCTGGACACCTTCTTTCTTGACTATCAGTACATTGATCTCGTTTGTCACTGCATCCAATGACGCTTTGTTGCTGGCAACGTTATCTTTTAATTGCTGATGCTTAATTTCTTTTAAGCGGCGCGCTTCCAACTGAGAACTCAAGTCTGATTCTGCCCGCCTATTATCATTGATCAACTCCAGCAGCGCCGGGACACTGGTGATATTCAGCTGTAAATTTACCAAATTAAGGCACGACTGCCAGTCTGTTTGTACAGATGCATTTGCCAGTGTTAGCTTTGCTATTCCTTTTGACAGCTCATCAACAAGAGCGCTGGTGGTTAATATTTGGTTTTCAACTTGTTGCAGGCTTTTACCGTCTGATTCAAACATTTGTTTTGCGGCGGCAAGCCTTGCCCGGGTAGACCCTACGTCAAGTGGCGGCCGATCCCCTGCAATTGCCGGATGTTCTAATGAACCACACAGCGGGCATTCTTCGTTGTGTTGTAAGGTGCTTCGGTGGTGCTCAAGACTTTCTATCCGCTGCTGTTGTTGCAG
>JALZUX010000230.1 GCA_023301405.1 Granulosicoccaceae bacterium
TAAGTGACGGCTTGAGAACAATGATCTGCAGTGGGCACGGTCTTTTGGCTAGCTGTTCGGTCAATACGGTTTAGCAAGAACCACTGTTTGTCTTCAGTGATCGAAATCTCTTGCCCCCGTGACCACGTCAATTTCTGGACAGCTATCTAATGTGAATACCCATCGGTGTTTCGCTGCACCCAGCGGTGGCTTTGATCACGTAAGGTTTCTTTTTTCCAGAACGGCGCCCGGGACTTGAGGGCTTCCATTAGGAAGCGACAGGCGTCGAATGCGGCGGCTCTGTGGGCTGACCAGCAGGCCACGAGTACAATCGGTTCGCCTGGTAAAATATCGCCCACACGGTGAATAATGAGGGCTTCCTGTAAGGGCCATTGTGAGGTAGCGTCGTCGATGATCAGCTGCAGCTGGTTTTCGGTCATTCCCGGGTAGTGCTCAAGCGTCATAGCGCGAACGTCATCGCCTTCATTAAAATCACGCATGGTGCCGACAAACGTAGCGGTCGCGCCGAACTCGCCAGAGGTCAGGTGCTGCTGCTGATGTTGTTGAAGCGCCTGCCAAGGATCGAAGTGCTCTTCTATAATAATAACGGACATCTTCAGCCGCCTGTCACTGGTGGGAAGAAAGCGATTTCGTCGCCATCTTTAACAGGGTGATCAAGCTTGGCCTGAGTGTGATTGACCGCGCAAACGGTGTTTTCCGGCATCAGCTTGTCATTGGCAACTTTTTGCCAGACATCAGCAACGGTGTCAGAGTCACCTACGGTGAGTTCGACTTCGCTTTGATCTAGGTATTCGCGCATACTGGCGAAGAATTTAACATTAATGGTCATAAGGACCATTATGCCTGCCGTGAGCAATGGTGCAATCCTCCTGTTGCTCATAGTGAACTGAATTTCGGGGATAGTGAAACTACAAATGTCAGAATTGACCCACTTTAATAAGCGCGGTGAGGCCCACATGGTCGACGTCGGAAGCAAGGACGTGACCCATCGTGTGGCGGTAGCCAGTGGCACAATTACCATGCAAGCCGATACCTTAGCGATGATTGTCGCGGGTAATCATCGCAAGGGTGATGTGCTCGGTATAGCCCGGATAGCTGGCATAATGGCGTGCAAAAAAACCAGCGACCTTGTGCCGCTGTGTCACCCTATCGGGCTGACGCACGCCGAGGTTGATTTTACCGTTGATACTGACAAACACTCGGTTACTTGCCAGGCGCGTACAGAAACGTTGTCACAAACGGGAGTGGAAATGGAAGCGCTTACCGCCGTGCAGATAGCCTTGTTAACGATCTACGATATGTGCAAAGCCGTTGATCGAGGGATGCAGATCGATGCTGTCAGGCTGTTGGAAAAGGCCGGTGGTAAGTCCGGTGATTGGAAGGCTACAGCATGAGTGATGAACTTGTCTCCGACTAAAGTGTCATTCAATGTGCTGAAACTAGTACCAACACGGACTCCGCTGATGCACAATGCGCAGCTAGCAAAAGAACTTTATTTCCCTTTATCAGCTCTGTCCACCCTGCGTGTGGTGGTGCTTGGACTCCACTAGTTGAATACATTGATCAAGCGGTTGATACTTGGACTGTTGGCGATAACTATTGTTGGCGGTGTGATTGGCACCTTGCTGATAAAAAATCTCGACCTTAATTTACACAAAGACAAAATCCAGCAGGTTGTGCGGGATAAGACCGGCCGGGAGTTGCAAATAAATGGTGAAATAAGCGCCAGTTTGTTCCCGTGGGTCGGGCTATCACTCAATGACGTGACGCTTGCCAATGCCTCTGATTTTAGCGAAGAAGCGTTTGCGAGTGTGGTGTCCAGTGATGTGAAAGTGGAGTTGCTGCCGCTGATGGGTGGCAATCTGAATGTCAATGTGGTTGAGCTTCACGGGCTGCAACTCAACCTCAGTAAAGATGAAGACGGTAGAACCAACTGGGAAGATCTCATGTCCACTACTGGGGTGGTTGAAACCAGTAATGGCGCTGATGATATTGTGCAGGAGGTCGAGGCTGGTGCGCCAGTCGTTGCTGCGTTGTCTGTTGGTGGCTTGGTAGTAACTGATGCCCGTGTGCAATGGACAGATTTAAAAGCCGGTAATGACGTCACTCTTGATGTCTTTAATTTGTCAACAGGCGCGATCCAGCTGTCTGAGCCATTCCATTTTGATACTGATTTCACGGTGGTAAGCAAAAGTGTAGGAGTAGCTTCAGAGGTAGTGGCTTCAGGCGAAGTAAACCTGAACCTGACTGAGAATATTTACTCGTTAACTGAGTTAAAGCTCACCACCAATTCCACTGGTAACGCTGTGCCCGTTGATCGACTCCAGGCCTCGTTTGGCGGCAATTTGGTCACTGATCTTAATGCACAAACGTTTGACCTGACTGCGTTCAGCGCTGACATTGCCGGTGTTCCTGTTACTGGTGAAGTTCACGGCACCAGTCTGACGGAAGCGCCCAGCCTGTTTGGTCAGTTTCAAAGCGCAACCTTTGATGCAGTGACCTCTCTAGATCAGTTGGCGATAAGCCTGCCGGACGGTGTTAACCGTCAGCTGTTATCGGAAACTACATTTGAGGTGCGCTTTCAGCAGAGTGAAGATCAGTTATTGATTAACGATGTTGTACTGGCTGCCGGTGGCATTGAACTTAACGGTGATTTCCAGTTGACCAATCTGGCGCAGTCACCGGTAGTGAACGGTACTATTGCCAGTAATGATTTTAACCCGTCAGAGTGGACACAATTACTGGGGGGGCTTGAGGCATCTGATCCATTAGTGATGCAACGTGCGCAACTCCAGACCTCGGTGCGTCAATCCGGCCAATTGCTGGCGCTCAATGATTTGGTGATAGTGATTGATGATTTCACGCTACAGGGTAATGTTGTAGTCAATGATATCTACGCGCCTATACCGCCGATTAAATTTGCGCTGCAAGGCACTGGGTTTAATGTTGATCGTTATTTGCCGGTTGCGCAAATTACCGAAGGCGAAATTCCACAATTTCCAATCGATGGCACTGCCACAGCGCTTATTCCGGTTGAGTTGATTCGCGATTTAGAAATTGATGGTGAAGTAGAGCTAGAGCGATTCACTGTATCGGGTATTACCGTCGACAACATCGTACTACCAATAGTGAGCAACAATGGTCGGCTTGAAGTAAAAGAGGCGCGTGCGGCTTTGTATGGCGGAAATCTGTTCTCGACGTTATCTTTAGATGTTACCTCTCAAGAGCCACTGCTTACTGTGTCAACCAACCTGAATGGTGTACAGGCCGAGCCCTTTCTAGCTGACTACTTAAAGAATGCTTCGCCGCTGAGTGGCACCGGCATTATCAGTATTGATTTGCTGTCGCGTGGTGACACTCTGAACGGTTTGCTGGAGAGATCCAGCGGCGCTATTACCACCCGATTCACCGACGGTGCACTAAACGGTGTGAACATCGGCCGTGAAGTTCGCCGTGCGCAAGCATTAATCAGTGGTGCGCAGATATCGGCAGCTGAGTCCGAGCTCAAAACAGACTTTAC
>JALZUX010000231.1 GCA_023301405.1 Granulosicoccaceae bacterium
AATATGCATTGGGCTCAGCTTAAGGTCTATGGTTATTGTTGGTTACGAAAAATGCAAACCGACAACCCCGATCAACCACCACCGGCAATCTCACTACGGTTGATATGGTTCAATGTAATCACCGATGAAATCACCGTTGACGAAGTCATGTTCCAGTTTAATTCACTGGAAATTTTTGTCATTGATGCAGCACTGAAATATGTCGAGTGGATGCAAATAATACAGGCCCACCAACAGCAAGTGAAAACAAGCGCTCAGTCGCTACAGTTTCCACATGCCGGTTTCCGCGATGGACAACGTCAAATGGCAGCTGCTGTTTATGTTACTGCGCGAGACAAAGGAACACTGCTATGTGAAGCGCCAACCGGTGTTGGCAAAACAGTTAGTACGTTGTTTCCGGCAGTAAAAGCCATTGGTGAAGGTCACATTAAAAACATGGCTTACCTGACGGCAAAAAATTCAGGGCGTGTGGCTGCTAATGAAAGTATTTTAAGCCTGCAATCGAAAGGCTTGATCATCTCCGCGATCACTATCACGTCAAAAAAAACCAGCTGTCATTGTTCAAATGGTACATGCGAAAGAAACAGCGAAGGTCGATGCCCGTTGACTATTGGTTTTTTTGATCGCTTGCCAAAAGCCCGTCTCGAACTTATTCAAACAGGGGTTATTACACCACAGATCATTGATGCCGCCGCCCATGAACATCAAGTGTGTCCTTTTGAATTAACCTTGCAAATGCTGCCATGGGTTAGCATTGTGATCTGTGACTACAATTATATATTTGATCCACTAGTCCGGCTTAGCCATTTTATGGAAAACGCCAGCAAGTACTTATTGTTAATCGATGAAGCACATAACCTGATCGACCGCTCTCGCTCCATGTATTCAGCTGAGCTAGATCGCTTTCAAATTAAGCGCGCCATTAGTGATGGCGCTGGTAAAGCTGATTTACTTAGTAATGAACTGGTACGAGTGGTTAGATCTATCGACCGATGGGCTACAACCTCACCAGAACCCGAGAGCGCCGATAAAAAGACCCCCGCAACAATCACTCGTGCCGTCAACAAATGCACCGACGCATTAGCCTCTACTGTTGAAAACAATCAGGTACTCACCGAGTCACAAGCAGATGTGGCCAAAGAGCTGTACCGGTATCTGGTTATCGAAGATTTATTCGGAGACCAGCACCGCACAATCACGTCGCAGAAGACAATCAAAAAGGGGCGAACCAAAAATCGATACGTGAATGTAAAGCTCCAATGCCTTAACGCGTCTGAAAAACTGAATCACAGTTTCAAGCAATTCAGGGCAACCGTTGCCTTCTCTGCAACGCTCAGGCCGATGAAATTTTTTAGACAGTCTCTTGGCTTGCCTGACACCACGGCTGAGATGGCACTGCCCTCACCGTTTGATCCTGAACATCAAGGGACCTACATTTGTAACTGGGTTGATACCCGCTATCAGGCCCGGGAGCGCGCAACTCAACCGATTGTTGACATTGCCTACGAGGTATATCAAGCCAAACGTGGCAATTATCAAATATTTTTTCCATCGTATGTGTTTATGGAAACAGTCTACAACGCGTTTACCAAAAAATACCCCTCTATTCCTACCATTATTCAGGAGCGCGGCAGCAGCCAGCAACAACGGACCGAATTCCTCAGCGTATTTGATAACGATAACGCCACGTTGGCATTTGCAATTATGGGGGGTATTTTCGGTGAAGGCGTTGACTACATCGGCAATAAACTGATCGGCTCCATTATTGTTGGTACCGGGCTTTCCTCTATTAACTTACAGCAGAAATTGATCGAGCAAGACTATGTCGCCCAAGGCCTGAATGGCTTTGACTACGGTAGTCGTTACCCGGGGCTGACGCGTGTATTGCAAACCGCCGGACGAGTGATCAGGTCAGAGGGTGATACCGGCGTGGTGGTACTGGTGGATCAACGGTTTGGCGACAGTTTTTATCACGATATTTTCCCCGACCATTGGCAGGTAAAAAACAGCGTGAGTGTTGAAGCCCTACAAAGCCAGTTACAAGAATTTTGGGGAGTTAACTTTCAGTTAGCCTGAGCATGAAGACCGCGTTTATACTGGCAGCCAATGCAATCTAGTAGGTCTTTGCTAGTCTTCGAAATATGAGCTGTGTTCCGATTGCACAAACTCGATCGTCGCATCAAGCCGCGACAAATGATCCCGGATTGATTGCACCAGTTTTGTCTCATTTTTGGTGGCAAGGTGCCTCATGATATCTACGTGATCAAGATAAACTTTTTCAGCATCGTTCTCATTGGCAAGCGACAATATGCAAAGTCTATCCACTTTAGCTTTGCAATCATTGATCACTTCAATCGCAAACTCGCAATCAGCCATTTGACAGATATGCCCGTGGAATTCATGGTCAAGCCTGTTGAACATAGGAACATCGTTATCTTTAAGGCACTCTGATTGTTTTTCCAGTACTGCCTGCATGGCAGTAATGCTTTCAGGTTTATCTGCCTGACAAGCTTTTCGAGCCACTTCAATTTCTACCGCCGAGCGAACAAACCTTGCCTGCTGTATGGCTGATTTTGAAATACGGCGAACAATAGTTGCCTTCTGCGGGCGAATTTCAAGCAGCGAAAGGTTATCCAGTCGAATAAACGCTTCTCTAACCGGTTGACGGGAAACGTCATAGCGTTTGGCATATTCTGCTTCGGTTATTTTTGTGCCTGGCACCAACCGCATTTTGTCGATGTCACTGCGTATATGGTCAAAGAGTTCATCCGCAGCGGTACGGCGATTTAATGACACGTTGTTTGTACTTGGCCTCATATCTCTCTTGACAACAGTCACTAAGTAGATGGTATCCTACCATACCAGATCAAAGAAAACCTGTTGATTGCTTGGCCCGACAACGGCTTGATCAGTGAGTTTTTTTTATTTGCCATTTTTATCAGGCTCAACTGATGGTGGGCAGCTTGTTAGAAACACCACTTGAATATCGAGTTGAGACGTGCGCCGCACTTACACCCGCATCACCTCTACATTCACAATCCTCCGGAGGATTTATGTTCAAAAAACTTTCCCTAGCACTCACTGGTACTTTAATGTGCCTGTCGATCAATGCCAACGCAGCAGAAAGCTGGCGCGCATGGAACATTCACAACGATGGCCACCCCAACACAGCTGCGATGGACCGTTTCTCGGAGCTCGTTGACAAGGCTACCGATGGCGAAGTCACGGTAGAAGTCTTTCATGGTGGCGTACTTGGCTCTCAGCCTGACGCTCTGGAACAGGTTCGCCTTGGCGCGATTGAGATCGGCAACTTCAACCTGGGCCCGATCGGTCCTATGGTTAAAGAAGCCAACCTTGTATCCCTACCTTTCATCTTCAAAAGCGTGCCGCACATGTTCCGTGTTCTTGACGGCGAAGCAGGCGATATCATGTCAGCGGCAATGGCCGATGCCGGTGTACAGCCGCTTGCGTGGGTAGATGCTGGAGCACGGTCTTTCTACAGCCAGAAGCCAATCAACACTCCCGACGATGTCAAAGGTCTGAAGATTCGAGTGATGAATAATGACTTGTATACATCCATGATCTCAGCAATGGGCGGTAA
>JALZUX010000232.1 GCA_023301405.1 Granulosicoccaceae bacterium
TCGGTCCCACTAATGGCTCAGTTTAATATGGAAGCAAATCAGAGTGACTCGAATGATGAACTGGCAACTCGCAGCCTTCGTTCGTTGATTGTATTGGAAGAGGTCGTCTCTCATTCAGCCCCGGTGACTGCCTACACCATTGGCCACAGCGTAAACCTGCCGAAACAGACTTTGCATCGAATTCTTACCACACTGACGCAAGCCGGTTTTTTAGAGAAAGAGATCGATAGCGTCTCCTACAGCCCCGGCCCCCGATTAAGGCAAATGTCTGTGGGTATTATGTCTTCAGGGCCAAGTCGTGAAATTCGAATGGCAATTTTAAATAGTCTGGCTCGTGATCTCGGGGAAACCTGTAACCTTGCGATCCCCGCTGAAGACGGCATGGTTTACCTTGAAAGAGTGGAGACGCACTGGCCATTGCGAATTCAGTTGCCGATCGGTTCAACGGTTCCTTTTCATTGCACGGCCAGTGGCAAGTTGTACTTGAGTACTTTGTCGTCGTCCAAGTTGAAGCGCATGGTTAATGCAGCGCACTTTGAGAAAAATACCGTCAATACAAAGACTGACCCCGCAAAGCTCATCGCAGAAATAAAACGCATTCGTGCCAATGGCTACTCTGAGGACAATCAGGAGTTTATTCAAGGAATGCTGGCCGTCGCCGTGCCTATATTAAATTCTGAAGGCACTATGATGTCGACCCTTGCGGTCCATGGGCCTTCAGCGCGATTAACGATGGATCGGGCGCGTGCGCATGTTGATCGCATGCGACAGGCGGCTGAGGATCTGTCGGCGGTAATCTGTGATACAGATTAAATAATAGTATTTGTTCAGCTAGTTTTTTTTGAAATCTGCTTTATTGCTCTATGAATATAGGGTGTTCTAAATAATTACAGCCCTACAGCCCTACAGCCCTACAGCCCTACAGCCCTACAGCCCTACAGCCCTACAGC
Organism: Granulosicoccaceae bacterium; assembly: GCA_023301405.1. GTDB lineage: Bacteria > Pseudomonadota > Gammaproteobacteria > Granulosicoccales > Granulosicoccaceae. Next base: position 951 of record JALZUX010000232.1, read on the forward strand.
AGTGACGGTAGTGCCTTAAGAGATTGAGCTATTTCATCTGTTGATTCAAGTGCACGGCAGTCAAAGCACAGGGCGTTGTTGCTTACGCGACCAACGATTGGTGTTGGTAACTGTCGAAACACACTGGCCAGCTTGGCAATGCTCATTTGTCCCGGGTTAATGTTGACCGAATGACTGTCGAGCGTTTTTGTTGGCAGTGAACCACTGCCTATCTGGCTTTGGCAATTTTCGATTGTGCAGCACATGGTTGCGGGAAGCAGTGCAGTGAGCAGTTCGTTTAAGACTGTAGCGGTTTTATATATTGCATCAGGACTTCTCGACAGCATTCGAAGGGCTGGTAATTCTGATTTTAATTGATCGGGCTTTGTATGCAGCCTTAATACCGCTTCAAGGGCGACCAAGGTGATTTTATCAAGCCGCATTGCGCGTTTCATCGGGTTTTTGTCGATCAGCTTAAGTAAGTCACGACGCCCGGCTATGATGCCGCATTGTGGGCCGCCAAGTAGTTTGTCACCACTGAACGTAATGACGTCGACGCCTTCTTTTATTGCATCCATGGCAGTACGCTCAGCGGGAAGCCCGAATGCTGTCAGATCAACCAGACTGCCGCTGCCTAGATCATCGATTAGAGGAATACCGGCTTCAGCAGCTATTGGGGCTAACTGTGCTGCACTAACACTTTGGTTAAAGCCATTGATTTCATAGTTGCTGGTATGCACTTTCATCAGTGCTGCGGTTTTTTTGCCGATAGCATCTTGATAATCTTTTAGGTGTGTTCGGTTGGTAGTGCCGACTTCATGTAACTTACATGATGCTTTTTTCATGATCGCTGGCATTCTGAACGAGCCGCCAATTTCTATCAGTTCGCCGCGCGAAACGACTACCTTTTTCTTTTTGGCTAAAGTGTTTAATACCAACAGAACAGCGGCAGCGTTGTTATTCACGGTGGTAGCCGCTTCTGCGCCGGTCAGTTGGCAGATCCAGTTTTCTACGTGATCATCGCGCCGACCACGTTTGCCGCTATGCAGGCTATATTCAAGGTTGCAGGCACCTTTAGCAATGCTCAGCATGGCGTCAATGGCGGCTTGCGGGTAAGGAGCCCGACCAAGGTTTGTATGCAAAATAACGCCGGACAAATTAATGACTGGACGTAAGGACGGAGAAAACAATTCATTCAGTGCGGCATCAGAGCGCTCCAGAAGAATGTCTGTCAGTGATTCACGGGTGGCATCAGTGATAGGATCAAGACGAATTTCAGTTCGCAATTGTTCTAGTTGCGCTTGTAATTCTTTCAGCAAAAAGCTTTTGCCAAATTGTTCAGTTAAGTGTTGGCTGCGCGCTTCCTTTAACAGGCTGTCGATTGAAGGAAGTACACGCAGGTTTGATGAAGGGTCTTTATTCATATAAAAAAGTTAGTCGCGCCAGCGGTGCGGTACGGTAAATTTCTCACCGAGATTTGCTAGCTTTGGGTCATCTGATTTCATATAGCGTGTCCGCAGTTCTCTAACCTGTTGGCCCAGTAAACTTTCAAGCCAGAACCAATCGTGCACTTGTCTGCTGGCGGGGCTTCCTTTGCCCAGTGCCGCCTCAGCATAATAGGCCTTTAGGTCATCAATGGCGAGGCGAAGCATCAATGCAGGTGAAATTTCTTCTCGTGATGACGACAATTTTTCACCAGCCATAGCGCTGTCGAACAGGGCAGCCGCTTCTGCAATAGGAATTTTTGATACGCCAACTGATGTTCTGCTTTTGTTCACGCACTGGGCCTGGTAGAACGGCTTTAATGCAATGACTTCATTGGCAATGGTATCTGCGACGGCTACCTTTGGTGCGGCCCATTTCGGGTCGGGCGTTGCACGCGGGTCATCTTTTTCAAAGTCAACAATTGCGGGCTCGGTAAGTGTTTCAATAAGGCCCAGCGCCGTGGTTAAAACCTCGAGCTGAAATTTGCTGTCTTCCGGTCCACCTAACGGCCTACCAAATTCAAAGGAAACGGCTAGTGCTCGCGGTGGTTTTATTTTTTCCAAGTGTAATTTTACTAATCCAATCACAACGGTGTTAATGCCTTGTTGTTCAATCCAATGTGCAATCACGCTCACGGCGCGAGTACAGTTTGGTCAAACAGGCAGCAGGCAAACAGCGTCTACATTGTTTTCTTTTAGCTGGGTGACCAATTGCTGAACATGCTCTTTCATTTCTTCAGGAGCAGTTGCCCCTAAAAAAGAATAGTGTTCTTTGGCAGCCGCACCGATAATACCGTCATCGGCCAGTTGGCGCAGTCTTTCTCTTGGAAAAACGGTGTTGGCATCGGCGGCAAAGCCGGTTCGGTCGAAGTTAACTGAAATATGATTGACTAGTAGGTCCCGATCCGTGTTGGCATTGGGGAAGCTGCGATAGCCAGCGGCGTTGCCACTGACGTTGTCATCGTGGCGGTTCATTAGGCCTGCACTTGAGATTAACGCAACCTTGCATTCTGTGAGGAGCTTTGGCGGTTCGAAAGCAGTTTGCTCGAAAGTCGGGCACTCCAGGGATTCGAGGTTCGCGCGTTCAGTCGCGACCACGTCTGTCAGTTTTGGCATAAGATATCCACCATTTTTTGTGGCTTGCCTCGAGGCAGGCCTGAATTAACGAAAGTAACTACACCGAGGAGCCGGAAAATGGCTCTACACTATGATGATCATGGGTCTGCGTCCAGGCAGAATACAAGCCCTACGGCGCGAGCGACGGGTTATTGTCCATATTACTGGTTATAATTACCGGGTAAAGTACCAGCAGGTTCACTGTGTGGCTGCAACAGATTAAGGTAAAGATTCATCCCATGATAGTCCCATTCTCATGTAAACGTGCGTTGCAGGCTGGCCACCAGCGATGATTGTAGCGACAGCAGGCCATGTGGATCATGGTAAGACAACGCTCATCAAAGGGCTGACCGGTGTTGACACTGATCGGCTACCCGAAGAGAAAAAGCGTGGGCTTTCCATTGACTTAGGGTTTGCATTTCTAACGCCAGAATCAGTCGATGGCGCTGGCGTTGATACAATCGGGTTTATTGACGTGCCCGGCCATGAGAAATTTGTCCGCAATATGATTGCCGGTGTCGGCTCAATCGACCTTGCGCTGTTGGTAGTGGCCGCTGATGACGGCCCTATGCCCCAAACGCATGAACATTTAGCTATTCTGCAGTTGCTGGGGGTGGCGAGGGTTGTTGTGGTCCTGACTAAGGTCGATCTTGTTGAATCTGATCGATTAATTGACGTTCAGCAGCAAATTCAAACCCTTCTGTCTGCTTCGGCATTCCCCAACGCTGATGTTTTTCCAGTGGCTGCGGGCGACAAGGGGGCTCTGATGGCACTGAAAGAATGGATAATAAATCATGGCAGAGCGCTGCAAGCCAGAGGGTTGGTCGGGCACTTCAGGATGGCGATTGATCGCAGTTTCAGTGTGACCGGGGCGGGCTCAGTGGTTACCGGTACGGTTATCTCTGGTCGTGTGAAATTAGATGATTCTTTGGTGTTGGTTTCTAATCAAACACCGCTTCGGGTTAGAGGCATACACGCTCAAAACAAGAAGGTTGAGCAGGCGGTTGTCGGGCAGAGATGCGCTGTGAATCTTACCGGTAGTGATTTAAAAAATGTAGAACTCAGGCGTGGGGACTGGCTGTCGTCCAATGAAAACCTAAGCGCAGTGCATGTAGTAGATGTGAGTGTGACGCCGGCACCGCAGTTTAAGTTGAAGCAAGCTGACTATTTTGCCAATGGTCTAAAGCATTGGACGTCAGCGCATTTGCATCTTGCGGCAGCGAGTGTGCCTTGCCGAATAGCATTGCTTGACTCAAAATTGTTGGCTCCCGGTGAGGTCGGTCTGGCCAGACTGATTTGTGAGCAACCGCTGGGTGCTGTGAATGGCGATAGATTTGTACTGCGTGATCAATCCGCACAATTCACCATTGCCGGAGGGGTGATTGTTGATCCTTACCCTCCACGCCGTGGACGCAGTCGCCCGCCAAGGCTTCAGATATTGAATGCCATGAATTTGCCTTTGGCGGCTCAGGGCGATGCAGTTTCGGTGGTGCCGCGGCCCCAAAATGCCCTGAAATCGTTACTGGAAGTATCAACCACAGGGATAGACTTGCAAATTTTTGCAGCAACTTATAACTGTCGGCGGGAAGAGTTGATTGAATATTGCGCCAAGCTGGAAACTGAGACTTATGAACTTGGCGGGCAGTGGTGGGGTATTGATAGGCGGTCATTTGAAGGGTTGCAGCATCAAGTGCATTCAGCGCTAGATCAGTGGCACGCTAGTAATCCGAACGTTTTAGGCGCCAGCATCGAGCAGCTTTCAAGGGCTATACCGGCTCGATTATCGACAGTTTTATTGACGCATACCATTAATACGATGATTGCTGCGAAGCAACTGTCAAAAAAAGCGGCGATGTATGCGATTGCGGCATGGGAATCATCACTTGATGAAAAGCACGAATACTGGTGGGGGCAGTTGCAAAGCCTCTTTGTAGAAGGCGGTGATATAGCGCCACGAGTCACGCAAATATCTGAAGTATTGGATAAGCCTGCAGATGACATACTGCAAATTCTAAATACGTTTGTTGCACATGGGCGGCTGTACCGGGTGAGCGCCAATCGCTATTACACTCCAGATGTCTTGTATCGGCTGGCTTGTATCGGTGAGCGGTTATCGCAAGCCGATAATTTTACAGTGGCTGCTTTTCGTGATGAGTCCGGGGTAGGACGAAACCTGGTGATTGAACTGCTGGAATTTTTTGATCGACAGCGTTTCACGCGCAGAGTAGGGCAGAAAAGAGCGCTAATTCAATCGGCCGATGCGGTTTTTAGTTAGCACCTACCTTTGATAAACCGGGGCAGTGAATAACGCGGACTAGCGTTGTAAGTTTAGCAACAGTTGTCCGGCAAACTGCATGAGTTCATTAGTTCCTTTGAAGCGTCCATCAATATGAACTATAAAATTTCCAGAGGTAGCGGTTACAACTTCTACTGGGTAACTCGAGCTTACTATGTCGTTTTTCATGGTGCCGTTAGCGGTGAATATGTCTAGGGTTATCTCGCCGAGTTCTTTATCTTTTACGGCGGCGCTGTGGCGGTCTGTCTGCCAGTTTTTCAGTGTCACGGCGTCGCCAGTCAGTCCGCTATAGGTTTTTGTTGTCGAGCCAAAAATCAGCTCAGCGGTTTGGTGGGCTGTATCGTTATCATTGGTTTCTAATGCGATCACTGATATCGGAATCGCCACATCGCTATTTCTGTCGTAATATTCGTGCTTCGCGGCAGCAAGAATTTTTGATGTATAAAAATCGACAATAGGCGCGCGTGCTTCCGGATTAACGCTAAACGCAGCAGCGGCAAGTACATTTCGTCGTAATAATCCTTTCTCGCTGTCTTTCCACGGTTTGGCGGATTTTTTAATAGCTGTAGACAATGCCAGGTTGCGGGACTCACGGTGGCGATTGGGGAAAGAATCAGGGTCAATAATCTGAATCGAATCTTGTGGCGGTTGTTCAAATGCCAGTGTGACCAGTTGTTCTCCCTTGGGTCTTTTCATTAGTTCATTAATGAAGCGCTCGCCTTCACGATAAACAAATTCCAGGTTTTTAAAGTTGCGATTTTGAATGTATCGAAGGGCAGGGTCTGTGGGGGTGTCGACATTAAACATATAGTGCGTCATAGCGTTGAAAGCAGTGCTGCATCCTGCTTTCTTGCATAATTTTCGGGTGTGCCATTGGGCGTGCCCCTCGATAATGGTCGACTTTGCGAACACTTCCTGATACGACACACCGTAGTGATCGAACGCTTCAAAGCGGACGTCATCAGCAGCATGTATTAACTCATGTATCAGCAATGCTTGAACGGCGGCTTTTCGAGCCACTCCCGGTTGGTGGGATTTAAGGTAGTCGTCCAAATTATCCTGATGCATCAAAATAGCGTTGTTAAGCGGTGAGTACAGTGCCAGCACTGATGCAGTTTGTGCCGTAAGCATGTTTTCTACCAATGACTCGGCAAATTCATTGCTTTCAATATCGTGGCTGAGTGCGCCGATCAGGCTGTGTCTTGCCTGGTTTCTGATCTCTTCTGAATCTGCAATAAATGCGT
>JALZUX010000233.1 GCA_023301405.1 Granulosicoccaceae bacterium
GGCCAAAAGACCGCGCCCGCAGTAGATCATAGTTCTCGGACAGGCTCCTAGGCACCCACTACCGTTAGGACCACAACATAATGAGAAATTAGGTCGCTGTCTAAGGCCTATCCAACAAGCAAGGAGCAATCACCAATGCTTTACCACAATGCCTTTGTATAGGTGCCGAACTTGCACAACAAGGGCAAGATAATCAATTTTAGTCTGTCATTATATTCCTACAAGCTATAAGTTATTTTCCCGCAGGACAGAGAGATATGAGTTTTGAACCAGCCATGCGGAATAACAATGGCTTCGCGCTTCGCATTAAGACCAAGCTATTGCTGTCATATTCAGCAACTATATTGGCAACACTTGCCACCTGTTTTATCGGTTTTAGTTCTTATTCAACTTTAGGGCAGTCTATTACTCAAATAACTGATCAAAGCCTCCCTGACTTTTCTTCGGCAATGACCCTTACTGAACACGCTAGAATTCTTGAAGTCACACTTCCGCAACTAGCAGCAACAAAAAACAACACAGAACATCACGTATTAACTAAAAAAATTAATCAACAGATCGATAGCATCACCCTTGCCGCAAATTCAATTGAGGATTCATCTCAATTGCTTAACACCGCCAACCAATTAAAAAATGAGACCCAGATAATTGACAAGGCTGTTCGAGAAAAAATAAACCTTGGGCTTACACAGTTAGGCACCATACAGCATGTAGATGCAGTGCAAGCTCAGTTTAACAAAAACATAGAAGAAGCCCTGAACACTACGCGCGCCGAGCGTGAACAAATTTTTAAGAATAGCCATCCCAGTAGCAGAGACACCTTAGATAAACTGGTAAGCGAATCGCTGGTCAAGCTCACGGCGATACTAAACCTGAAGTCTGACATCAACAAATTATTGAAGGTCATGACCAATGCTGCACAGACAACGAAGCCAAACATGCTTGGCACACAGCAAGAACTAGCCGATGAGTTAAAGCAGAATATCACAAATTATAGCAACGCCATTGGCACTGACATCCTTAAACCCCCATTAGCGCTAGTTATCAATGACCTCATTAATAACCAAACCGGATATACCCGTTTTTTTGAAATCCGCGCCTCTGAATTAAGCGGCACTTCAGAGCCTGTTGGCTCTCAAGTGTTACTTGATAAAGTGTCCCAGCAGATCAATGCAGCTATGGAGATCTTGTCAGGCGTTATAGATACTGTGTACTGGGAGCTTGTTATGTCAGCAGAAAGCAGTGAACGACCCATTGCTGAAGAATTACCACAACCCTTTACCGCAGCATTTGGCGATGAGCAACTACTACGTGAATACAGAGAAAACTCCAACAAACTGGTCAGTATTCTTACAGAAGTAACCCGCCTTGAAAACGAGGACTTATTGGCCGGTTTAGAGCTTGAATTTCAGCGCACTGAAGCGTTGCTGCACAAATCTATCGAGTCAACGGTATCCTCCAAAGGACCAGCGAGTGTAAAAACGATATTGCAAACGATTGAAATAAGCAAGGCTAAACAAATAGTCTTCTCGCTAAAAAATTCAGAATTTAATGCCCTTTCCGACATTGAAAAAAGCCTGCGAAAGTCACAGGCAGAGCTATCAAATTTCTTTGAATTAGTAGACAAGCTCGTAGTTGCCAGCAACAAACTACTTCGCTCAGCCAGAGCAGACTCGCAATCAACGATTCAACGAAGCCAGGAGTTGTTAGCGTTAATCGCCATTGCCAGCCTAATTTGTACAATTTTATTCATGTGGTTGCTGATTTCGCGAAATCTTTTCAAAAGAATAAATTACGCAAGTCGTGCTCTACAAAGAATATCGCACGGCAAAATCCCCTCTCGGCTAGAAGTCTCCGGCCATGATGAAATTAGTAAACTGTTAAAAAGAGTTAACGAGATACGGGAAAAAGAAATTGAACATAATAATTTTCAAAAACAAGTAACGCACGACGCAGCCGAAAAACAGAAGCAAATCGACCAACAACGACAACTGGAAACTGAGGGGTCACGCTCCTCAGAAAAAACTCAGCGCCTTAAACTTGAAAAAGCTGACCATGAAATAGTTAAAGCAAAGAACTTTGAAAAAGAAACAAACGCACTGACCCAAGTGGTGCAAGCTGCCTCAAATGGAAACCTGATACAAAAAATCACCATTCAGGGGGATCACCCAATAGGACAGCTTGCCTACGGTTTAGACACGCTAATAAAAACTTTTACCACGATCATGAATCAAATTACGACGACTACAAAGATTGTGGCGTCCGGTACATTGGAGATTGCCAATAGCAACAACCTACTATCTGAACGAACCCTTCAACAAGCGGTCTGCCTTGAAGATACAACGACCACCATGCTGAGCATCACTAAATCGGCGAAACAGAACACTTGCAGCGCAGAAAACGCCTCTGAATTAACAAATCAAGCACAATGTCAAATACAAGAGGTTAGCCAAATTGTTACTCAGACTGTGGAGGCTATGAATGAAATAAACAGCTCAAGCACTAAGGTTACCGCTATCGTCGGGGTGATAGACGAAATAGCCTCCCAGACCAACCTACTGGCACTAAATGCCGCTGTAGAGGCTGCTCGAGCAGGCGAACAAGGACGCGGATTTGCAATCGTCGCAACAGAAGTACGAAGTCTGGCTGGTAGAAGCGGAGACGCCGCACAAGAGATTAAAACACTAATAAACGACAGTGTAGAAAAGATAAACCATGGCGTTGACCTTGTCGGAAAATCAGAACAACGCCTTGAGGAACTACTGAATATAATCAAGCTCGCCACCGATACAGTTGCCGCTATATCGGTGAATGCAGGCAATCAAACTAAAAGTATTGAGACCATAAATGACGCAGTAATCCTATTAGATGAAACGACCCAGCAGAACATATCCACGGCCGAGCAAACGACAGGCATAAGCAACAGGATGACCGATGAAATCGAAGATCTAATTGAGCAGATAAACTTTTTTAAGTTTAAGAAGGTGCAAAATGAAACCAGTAATACATTGTCCGACGCCGCATAATCTAACGCAGACTGCAATAAGCTCTGATAAGCACCTGACATTCATTCCGCTAACAATAAATACATACCAGCAGACTTTATTTCAAACACTTTAGAGTTAACAAATAAAAGACACACAGAATGTTGCCCAAAAACCTCTATTAAATTTTTTGAGAACTGGTCGATAGTTTTACCGAGATTCGAATTTTAATCGGTTTTACTCCCTCACACAGGGAGAAGCACACCTAGCTCATCATATACGGTATTCCGCAAGGTATTCCCATCAAGATGGCCACCGTGACCCTGCTTGACTAATCTAAATTTAAATTTCTCATTCCACCGCGCCGCAAAGGGACAACTCGGAAAAACCGACATCACCGGTCAATCGCGATGAAGTCAGTTAATCAAGGAACGAAAAAAGTGCAACAAAACAACCTATTCATGGAATCATGGAGTGTTTCCCGACGCATCTTCACCGGCTTCGCCATCACGCTACTTCTGATGTGCGTTGTAGCAATAGTCAGCTCCTTTGCAACTTGGAATCTCTCATCGGTCTTCACTGACTACAGAGGAAAAGCACGGCAAAGTCTGGTTGTGTATGACATCGTCGATGATCTGTATGATACACGGCTGGCAGCGTTAAAGTACCGGCTTGGAAGCTCCGACGATGCCGCCACCGAAGTGCGGGAAAAAGTTCAAAGCATTATTGATCATGAAAAACTTGTTAATGAGCTTTTTGAAACTGATCAGGAATGGGCATCCATTATGAGCAAGCTGTCTACAGATGCCATCAACTACGCAGATGCATTCAAGGAGATGACAGCACTTCAATCACAACGGGAAACGCTCGTTGCTGTGCAAATTAAAACCGGCCCCAAAGCACGCAAGCAACTTACCTCGATCATGGAATCTGCTTACCAAGACTCTGACTCTGACGCTGCCTACTACGCAGGTATCGCCCAGGAGGAGTTAATGCTCGGGCGTTTCTACGCCGAAAGGTATTTGCTAACCAATATTGACACTGATTACAGTGCCGCCTTAACTCATTTTGAAGTCGCGACACAGAGGCTAAGTACCCTGTTGACTACACTTGACAATCCGACAAGACGTGAGGACACGATCAGTACGATTGAAGACATTGCCCTATACAAAAAAACATTTGACCAATTACACGATGTCTTAACCAGCCGTAATTTAATTAGAACCGGGAAGCTTGATGTATTGGGTCCACAAATGCAGAAGCAGTACCACCATGTACTCGAGAAAATAGCAGAACAGCAAAACATCATCGGTCCTTATGGCACAAGGCAAGCAACCTACATGTTGATACTGGTCGTGATTATGGCAATCACGTCGTTCATCATTGGCAGTGTGTTAGCGCTAAAAATATCCGGCTCTGTGGCCGGCAGTATCAAGGGCATGGCAAGCAACATGGACGATCTGGCTAAAGGCAAGTTGAATATTGAGATTAAGGGAGCAGAACAACCACATGAATTGGGCCTTATGGCTAAGGCATTGATGGTATTTCGAACGAACGGACTAAATATAAGAAGGCTTGCAGAGGAGAAATCTGAGGCCGATACAATTGCCGCGCAAGAGCGCGTAGAGGAGAGCAAGCGTATGGGCATGATGGACACCCTGCAAACGGAGTTGCGAACTGTTGTTGACCTAGCAGTTGCTGGTGACTTCACAGGTCGAGTGCCAGCGAATTTTTCAGATCAAATGCTGAACGATCTAGCTAAGCGAGTAAACCTGCTACTAGAAACCACCGAGAAAGGTCTTAATGAAACAGTTTCGATGCTGGGTTCAATGTCAAAAGGAGACTTAACCGCTCGCATCGACTCTGACTACCAAGGTACTTTCAATCAGTTAAAACAGGACGCCAATCAAACCAGTGAGCAATTTACCAGTATAATCACCAATATACGGAGCGCTGCCAATACCGTTGATAGTGCTTCCAAAGAAATTAATACAGGTAACATCGACTTAAGTCAACGCACTGAACGCGCAGCAGCAAGCTTGCAGGAAACCGCATCAAGCATGGTTGAAATGACCGCATCAGTAAAGGACAACGCAGCGAATGCAAAGAAAGCAAGCAACCTTGCGCTCGCCACCAAAGAGAAAGCAGAAGAAGGCGGTAAAGTAGTAAGCGGAGCGGTCAAAGCAATGAATGACATCAGCGAATCCAGCGACAAGATCTCGAGCATCATCGGTGTGATCGATGACATTGCTTTTCAAACCAACTTATTGGCACTCAATGCGTCAGTAGAAGCCGCTCGTGCAGGCGAGCAAGGCCGCGGATTTGCTGTGGTCGCCAGTGAAGTCAGAAACCTTGCAGGAAGAAGCGCCACGGCAGCGAAAGAAATCAAAGATCTCATTGATGATAGCGTTAATCGTGTTGAAAACGGTAAGCAACTGGTGAATAAATCAGGAAAATCGCTAGACCAAATTGTTGCTGAGATCAACAAGGTTACTGATATCGTTTCGAAAATATCAGCATCGGTTCAAGGTCAAGCCGAAGGCATTACCATGGTTAATCAAGCAATATCACAGCTAGACGAAGCCACCCAGCAAAATGCTGCCTTGGTTGAACAAGCTTCCGCAGCCAGTTCTTCAACAATCGATCAGGTTGATGGCATGATCAAGTTGATTGGTTTCTTCTCCACTGGAGAACCCGTTAGTCAGGCATCAACGATAACTAGAAGTAACACTGCCCTTCCTGCTCTACCTAAAAAGACCCACAACCCTGAATTTATCAGGCACTCAGTCAACGCGGCTCATTACACAAAACCGGCGTTGGTAGCCAATTCAGATGCCAACTCGAACTGGGAGGAATTTTAAGCTAGTGAAAATGTAACTATGCAGAGCACACCTGTCGCGACCATGGGTGGTGTCGTTCGTACTCTAATACAATGTATATTGCGTGCGAACTTCTACCCCCATCATTAATTTTCCAGACACGACAGGCGCACTCTCAGCGGTCACAAAACCCTATATTCATTTGGAATTGGCGTTGAGTTCAACAAAACCAGCTAAATAGATACTTTAAAATGCGATAGGCAAACTCGCACACGCGTTGATGGTTGGACACCAACTAGCGCCTATCCAGAACCAGCGGTGTAGCGAGGTTGTCACAAAAGCATGAAGAATTCACTACTATGTGCGGCACATTAGCTATTAAAACCGGTTATCGTAAATTACCACACCTGTTTGGCAAAAGGTTTAGCGCATTAGCGTTAGCTTACAAATGAATCAGTCTGTCAAAACCCCTTGGTGCTGATGCAAATATTTTTGCATTGTGTGCAATGAATCAAAGCCAGAACGAGTCTTCAGAGACTCCTTATCAGTCTTTGATATCACAAATCCACATTTTTTATAAAGCGCGAGTGCAGGTGTATTGCTTGCGGCCACATGCAAAGTAAGACGCTGGAAGCTCCTGCCAAGAGCCCAACTCTCGATAGAGCAAAGTAACCGATAGCCCCAGCCTTTGTTGGCGACTGCTTGCCGGAGTGCTATTACTATCTCAAGTGAATTTCCTGCGTCTATCGTTTGACATCGAGTTCCGGCAACAAACCCGACTAGAGAATTATCCAAAGGATCTTCAACAAATAGAATATGGGCATAACCGGGCTTCGGGCCGGCTTGCGAGCGCTGCCTTGAGGTTATCGACACACACTGGTCTGTGACCGATTCAAACAAGCGCCCTTCTGTTTCGAGCTTTAATACATCCCACAATGCGCAGAAGCGCGTTGCATCTCCTGGTGCAGCCGCTCGTATGAAGAGTTCGTTTGTAGCGATGGAAACACCTGCAGATGTATCAAAGAATTGAGCCATTACCAGACACGCGTATTGTGCACATTGCGATAGTCGTTGCAGTGCAAACTCTATTCCATTCAATTAATCGATCCATGACTGAAACGCGATTAATGTCATTGCCTATAACTCAGTATCTATCAGCCTTTTTTTCCGTATTCATACGCCATATCTATATGAATATAGAGCTATATCATCATTCAGAGAAATCTTGTCTTGCCTGGGTTAATCCACGTTACAGGTAGGTGTTCGCGCGAAACATGCACGGGTATTAGAGCACAAGCGCCACTGCTCATGGATGCGACAGGCGTGCTATGGATGGCTTTATAATCCAATATTTTGGATTTAACCCGTACGCGCTAAAAAACCTCAAAGTACGAAGCAACTGCCAGTATAATAACTGTATTCAGAAGTATTATTATGGGATATAATTATCGGTTAAGCCCCAGCCAAGTAAACCCTCTCACTACGCCAAAGCACTTACTCAGTAATTTGTATCGTTGTCATATAGTTGATCAACCTACAGCAATGAAGAAAGGCGCCACGTAACGACCTACGATCACACTACAACTGAAAGGTGTAAAAATTGAACAACAGCCTGTCCGGAATGAGAAAACAGGTAGCCATCTGGCTAGAAAAGCGTACGGTAGTCAATGTAATCATAGTATTAATTTTAATTAATGCAGTAACTTTGGGGCTAGAAACTAACGCCACTTACATGAATGACTATGGAACATTGCTCCACTCGATCGACGTCATTATTCTGTTGATTTTCACCGCTGAAATAACACTTAAACTTTATGCTTATCGTTTACATTTCTTTAAATCCGGGTGGAATATATTCGATCTATTGATTGTTGGATTTGCATGGACACCTGCGACCGGTCCATTGGCGGTACTCCGAACGCTTCGGATTTTAAGAATCCTGCGGCTGCTATCAGTGGTACCGCAGATGCGCCGTGTTATTTCAGCAATTGGAAAATCAATCCCTGGAATGTTATCTGTTGTCGGAGTGCTGGCGCTTCTTTTTTATGTGTCAGCGGTACTTACAACGATGCTTTTCGGACAACACACTAACCCTGATATGCAAGAATGGTTCGGTTCAATAGGAAAGTCCGCCTACACACTATTTCAAATTATGACGCTCGAAAGCTGGTCAATGGGTATAGTAAGGCCGGTGATGGCTTTTTATCCGCTTGCATGGATATTTTTCGTCCCCTTCATCATTGTTACTAGCTTTGCCGTACTTAATCTTTTTATTGGTATTATCGTTGATGCAATGCAATCAGTGCAGCAGGAACGCAGAGATAAAAGTGAAGTTCAAACCATTACGCCTTCCTCAGTAACAGCTGAGCAACTCAATACAAGGGTAAATGAGCTCACCGCCGAAATTAAGGATTTAAACAATCTGCTTCGTAAGAATAACGCAGGACCGTAGCATTGATATTAACCACATCGTGCACTGACTTTAGAAATTGAACCTGAAAAAGTCATGTAACAACGTAATACCAAATAGGAATCTTGCAGGTAACTATTCAGAGCACACCTGTCGCATCCGTAGGCGGTGTCTTTTCAAACAACGTGTATGTTGCGCGCGAGTTCTACCCATCACTGATTAACCAGTTACGACCGGTACCCTGATTGATAGGTAGTCACAAAACTCTATATATCGACTAAGGGTATATGTAGAGAAACGAACTGAATAGATACTCTTGCAAGTACTAATATACTATATCTACACCTAAGCAGCTTTTTTCATTTCTTCTTTATTCAGCAATCTATCCAGTTCTTCTGAAAATTCCTTTGGTTTGAGTTTGGGAATATAGGCATCCACACCGACTTTTTTCCCTAGCCTAATATTCTCCTCTGCGGAAAGAGAAGAGTGCATCATGATCGGAATACTATCAAACCTTTTGTCTTCTCTAATTTTTCGAGTCAACATATAGCCATCTAACACGGGCATTTCCACGTCTGTAATAATGGCGTTCAGGGTATTTGATAAACATTCACCAGCAGCGTCGGCCGCATCACCAAGCTCAATTAGCTTGTCATAGGCCTCTTGCCCGTTATTTGCGACATGAAAATTTATGTCCATTTTAGTCAAAATGGCACTTACTTGCGCTCTGGCAACTCGCGAATCATCTGCAAAGAGAACGGTTCTTTCATTATTCCGAGTCGTCATATCGGTGGCGGCTATAACATCTATCCCACCCCCTAGAACTTCAGCTATTATTTGCTCGACATCAATTATTAGAAGTATGGTTTCATCTGCCAGTATGCTCATGCCGGTGAGTGTATTGCCATTTTCAACACCACTTAACTCACTGACTATCTTCGGGGGCTCGGATATATTTTTCCAGTCTAACTGTATTATTCCTTCAACATCATCAACAATAAACCCTTGAGTGCTTGTATTAAACTCTGTGATGACCATGATTTTGTTTTCTTCTTCACTCTGAATACCGTAGTAGGCGTGAAGATCAATAACAGGCACTGCTTTCCCACGTACGTTTGCAACGCCAGAGCAACACCTATGACGATTGGGACCTTTGATTAGACGAGGAAGCGTTATAAGCTCCCTTACTTTAAACACATTAATCCCGTAAAGCGCCGGTTGCCCAGACTCTTTGCGGCCCAGCGTGAACATAAGCAACTCTAACCGATTCGTACCAGCCAGATTTGTTTTGTCATCAATATCTTTTATAAAATCAACCATAATATTCCGTATATATTTGGGATGGTTATTCTTTTTAACTTTGTTGGGAAATAGTTTTGAAAAACATCGATGTAGCTCACTAGGCCGTCAGGTAGTTTTGATTAATCAAAACACAAAGACCGCCCTTAAACAGTAGAAAAAACACTTCCCTCACATGCTGATAAAACCACAGACGAGAAATCTATTGCTTAGTTTTAACACACCGCAGTAGTCCTGACGTTTCCTTACTAGCGCCTTTTTTCGTTCCCAGCTCTGCGGATATCATTGATTTCATGAACAATGCTGTCAAAGTCACCAATCACCCCAATTCACACCCACATTCCGTATGAATGTTCGAAAATCTTTTTCATGTTCTAGCTTGATACTTTTGCGGTTTCGTTCACAAATGCTTTAATTTCTATGGCAACTTTCACACCTGATCGCCCTGTAGCTGAGGTCGGTGATCACTATAAAACGCCTATTAAAACTTGGTATTCCTTTTAGTAGGTGTAAACCTCACTTTCCATTGAATATGGAATCAAGTAACAAGCAACCCAGGCCACTATTGCCAGAAAATAGTAGATCTTTCCTCAACACAACCTTCGATAATTCCCCCGGTAGAAACGAGGATTAACTTCTACGTTGCTAAA
>JALZUX010000234.1 GCA_023301405.1 Granulosicoccaceae bacterium
GAAATATCTGACTCAAAATCTCACGCCCTCGCAACGACCCTAGTTCCCGGACAGGCTCCTACGAGCCTGTCCGAGAACTATGATCTACTACGGGCGCGGTCTTTTGGCCAGCTATTACGATCAATTTCGTTAAAGAAGAATGACTATTCGCCTCAATCGATCGAAATATCTGACTCAAAATCTCATGCCCTCGCAACGACCCTAGTTCCCGGACAGGCTCCTAGGCGATAACACACTGCATCCCTGAACAGCGATAAAAATAATATGAATGAAGATCCAAGACGTGGCGACCGCCCGGTTGATCACTACCGTGGCGGTTACCGTGAGCCAAGCCAATCCAGATCAGATCGCAGTCCTGGGTGGGAACGTAGTGTTATAGAAAAGATTGCCACTGAATCCATTACCGAGCAGCGTCGCGGCAGGCGCTGGGGTATTTTCTTTAAGCTACTTGGTTTTGCGTACGTTGGGGCTGCTTTGATGCTGGCGTTCGGTAAAGGGGGTTTGAATGCCTCTTTTTCAGACACCGGGTTGCATACGGCGATTGTTGATGTAAAAGGTACCATTGCGGCCGGAAAAGACGCCAGTGCTGAACGAATCATAGCCGGTGTCAGCGCGGCGTTTGCTGATGAAAATACAGCCGGCATTATTCTGCGGATCAACAGTCCAGGTGGAAGTCCGGTGCAGGCGGGCCGGGTGTTTGATGAAGTACTCCGCTTACGCAAAGAGAATCCAGAGATTCCGCTATACGCGGTTATCGAAGATCTGGCGGCCTCCGGCGGTTACTACATAGCGGCGGCGGCAGATAAAATTTTCGCTGACAAGGCAAGTTTGGTCGGTTCTATCGGGGTTCGCAGCGGTGGCTTTGGGTTCGTCGATACCATGGACAAGCTTGGTGTTGAGCGTCGCTTGATCACATCCGGTAACAACAAAGCGTTTCTGGATCCTTTCTCCCCGGTAAAGGCTGATGAAGTAGCCCACATGGAAGCCTTGTTGGCTGATATCCACGAGCAATTCAAAAGTGTAGTGCGGACAGGACGCGGCGCCGTGCTAAGTGCAGACGAAGAAATTTTTAGTGGGCTGATCTGGACGGGCGAACAAGGACTGAAAAATGGTCTGGTTGATGCGATCGGTAGCGAAATGACGGTAGCACGTGAAGTCTTTAATGCTGAAAAAATGGTCAACTTCACGCCGGTTGACGGGCTGCTTAGCCAGTTTACTGATGGCGTAGGAGTGCGGTTTGTTGACCGCATGGTGACAGAGTTAACGTCTATTCGAATTGGTGATTAGCATCGTTTAACAGTTGCACGCTGTTTGAAACCGGGCTGTTTGGCTTCGCTTGATAAAGTGGACATAACAGCGCCGGTAATTTCTTCAACAAAAAGGGATTGCGTGGCAAACTTGAGCCCTAGAAATTATCCTGTGAAGTCGTGACTATCAATAATTTATCCCCTGATAAAACAAAGACAATTGTTAGCGGTGAGGCAGCAATGGAAACTGCCGGAGGCGATTTTGCAAAACAGTTGATTTCATCTGGTTCTTTGGCCGGTGCGTTTATCACTCTCAGTGGGGAGCTGGGCGCCGGAAAAACTACTTTCTGTCGTGGCTTTCTGCGTGCCTGCGGGCATCATGGGGCAGTCAAAAGCCCTACTTACACATTACTTGAAGACTACCAGACACCGGTCGGGCGCATTTCCCATCTGGACTTGTACAGGCTTGATGACCCCGAAGAGTTAGAGTACATCGGATTCCGGGATTTATTAGAGACTACGCTATTGATCGAGTGGCCTGAGCGGGTTCCAGAGCTAGCTGACTCAACAACTATAGAGATCTCAATTCAGCATAGAGATACTGAATCACGCACCATTACCATTGTTAGCAAATGAGAGTCGTAAGCTCGTTTGCTCGTTTTATTTTATCCGTAACGTTGCGGATCTCCGAAAAGCCAGCTAAAGGGTTACGTGCTGGATACAAGAAGCCTCAATAGTTCAATTTCACTTCAAAAAATACCAGTATCTTGTTAAATTCTATGGTGAAGTCAGGTCTGTAGCTTGCAAGCTATTTGTTACAGCAAAGATAATCAATTTCAACAGGTCGGCGCAGTGGCAACACACCATAACAAACACAGAAGGCAATTCCTAAACGCTGCTGGGCGCCTTGTATGCACAGGTGGCGGATTGCTTATCGCTGATACTGTTGCCGCAGCGCAAACCAAAGTCACTGGTGTGTACTTCCACGAAGATCGTGGACGCATGAAACTGCACCTTGACCTCGACACGGTGCCGTCCAGCTACAAAGTCTTTGTACTCGATAACCCGCAGCGGATTGTTGTTGATATAGCATCAAGCAGAGTGTCCACTTTGTTGTCCCGTGATTTGAAAGCGCGCGGAACAGTTCGTCGAATTCGCTACGGCAAACGTAACCACGATGACCTAAGAATCGTACTCGACGTCAACGGTAAGCCGGCAGACGTCAGCAGTCGGATCTACCAGTTTAAAGGAACCAAGCGAAAGCGCCTGGTGGTTGATTTGGGCATGAAGCCGATTACAGCGGTTGATCACGACAAACCCGTTGATGCTGCAGATTTGCGCGATATCGTCATTGCGATCGACGCTGGTCACGGCGGTAAAGATCCCGGTGCGATCGGCCACCTGAAAACGCAAGAAAAAGAAATTACCCTGAAGATCGCCCGCGAGCTTGAAAAGAAGCTCAGAAGGCGCAAGGGGTTCAAGCCAGTTTTAATTAGAGACGATGATCGATACCTTGCTCTTCCCGAAAGAGTAAAGCGTGCCCGCAATAGTCGAGCAGACCTGTTGATATCAATCCACGCTGATGCGTTTCCAGAAAAATCAGCTCGTGGGTCATCTGTATTTACTTTATCAACGAAAGGTGCGACCTCTAAAGCTGCTGAGCTGTTGGCAAAGACAGAAAATCAAGCCGATAAGTTATTTGGCGAAATAGCAGTAGGCGATTCTGCTGAACCATTGACACGTACGTTAATTGATTTGGCGCAAAACGCCGTGCTTGAATCAAGTATTGAGTGCGGCAGTCTTGTACTTAACCATCTTGGTAAGGTGAATACGCTACATAAATCCCATGTAGAGCAGGGTGGCTTTGCCGTCCTCAGAGCACCTGACGTCCCCTCAATATTGGTTGAAACTGCTTTCATTTCGAACCCGCGTGAAGAGCGAAAGCTTCGTTCGCGAAGGCATCAGCGAAAGTTGGCAACAGCTATGGCGGAAGGTGTGGTTGACTACTTCATGAAGCATGCACCACCTGATTCAGTGATCGCCAGTTTGGTTGACAAGCAACGTAGCTAAGTTTGTAGTGGTTTGGTTTCAGCGCCCTGTTGTTAAAAACCTTTTTTAGTAGTTTAGCCCTCATGTGTCGGTGTACAGACAGCTAGCGTTGTCTCTGCAATAGGCTTGTATCTGCCTGCCGGTGAGAGGCAAGCTTGGCTATAGTGTATTTGATGGTTGTGACGGGGCTGTGTTTGCAAATTAGTATTTGCTCTGTGAGCTTCAAGCTTCGACTC
>JALZUX010000235.1 GCA_023301405.1 Granulosicoccaceae bacterium
CTCGATTCTAACTTCTACCTCATCAACTGGCACCAACCATTTTGGAGGATCAAAACGGGCGCCCGCACCAGTAGGGGTTCCGGTAGCGTTGAGGTCACCGGGACACAAGGTGGCGAAGGTAGATACGTATTCAATAATACGTGCAAACGGAAATGCCATTGACGCGCTAGTGACTGGTCCCAGCACTTGTTACAGATACACTACGTAAATTCAAAGCTAGTCGCCTCTATTATTGCTCACGCATTGATAATTTTGATTCATCGGGCTTTGGGGGGGCTAACCTTGTTACCCCCATGATAACTGGAGCGATGAAATGGCCAGACAACAAGCCATCACCTCCCGCATCAAGCACCCACTGGAGCCTCGGCCTAGCCACAGCAATTATCGTTTTTTTGTCACCGATTACATAACCGGCTGGTTACCGTCGCTAAATTACAGCAAAAGCGCTGCTGAAATCACTGCGCGCCAGGCGCAGTGATTAGCTCTTTCAGGCAAGATGTTCTTTGTAAAAAGCCAGAGTTCTGTCCCACGCAAGATTCGCCGCTTCTTCACTATAACGTGGCGTGGAGTTATTATGAAAACCGTGCTTGGTACCAGAGTAGACGTGTCTTTGATAATTTACGTCATTATTTTGCAGGGCGGTTTCAAAGTCAGGCCACATCGCATTAATACGCTTATCTTCCTCCGCTGCCTGCACCATCAAAGGAGCTTTAATCTTAGTGACATCCTCTACCGCTGGCGCAGCACCGTAGAATGGCACACCTGCAGCGAGATCAGATCCCATTTCCACTGCTAGAAAGTTGGTCGTACCCCCTCCCCAACAGAACCCCACAGAGCCCAGTTTTCCAGTGGAGGTTGCGTGATCTTTCACCATCATTGCGCTATTGAGCATGTCTTGCTTGAGCTTTGTCTGATCAAGACTTTTCTGCAGCGTTCGACCGTCGTCATCATTACCGGGATACCCGCCAACCGGCGAGAGCCCATCTGGAGCCAAAGCAAGAAAACCCTCTGCAGCAAATCTACGCGCAACGTCTTCTACATAGGGGTTTAAACCTCTATTCTCATGAATGACCAGCACAGCAGGAAACGGTCCTTCACCTGAAGGTGTTACCAAATAACCGCGCATTTCCCCTGATGTGCCACCCGGTGAAGGATAGTCAACATAGGTGGCTTTAATTCGCTCGTCGGTGAACGAGATTGTTTGGGCTTCTGCATATCGTGGCATTATTGCCTGCGCCATCGTCAAACCGGACACTCCAGCCACTGTGATGACGCTGGCCCGCTTTAGAAATTCACGGCGATCGATGTACCCGTGACAGTACTCATCATATAAATCATATACCCGCTGATCTATTTCCTGTTGCTCTTTGCCCATCAGTTATTCTCCGAGTGCTTATCGTTGTTGGTGTAAGTTTTACGGCCTCGAGTATCAGCCCGCACGCTCCTAATGATCAATGTAATCTGATAGAAAATCTATGGTCTTTACACGTTACAGACAAAACATTTTCAACAGAAACAATAGCTACAACATTAAGATTGATTAATCATCAAAAAACTAATATGGTAGCGAAGATCATATCACTCCAGAACGGGCTACCCTGATCGTTTCCGGACAAGTCGGCCACCAACAACACCGAGTGTTCGACAAAAGTATCGAGGTTACAACCATAAATATACTTAGACGCACGAAAACACGGATTGCCGTTTTTACATCTGCCGCAATTGCAATCGCTGCATTATCTCTTTTCACCAGTAACGCTGAGGATGTTACTTTACGAGGGGCCGGCTTGTTTAATCACGAGCACGCTTATAGCAGGACACTGTTAAAACTGGCCGACCTCGTGAGCAAGCAGGCAAGCCAAAACATCACATTCGACTTACGCGGAAACAGTGAACTGGGCGTCGAGCCTGACTACGTAAATTTTTTAACGCAGGGCGTAGCGATCGACTATGCCATCATAGCACCGTCAAACCTCACACGCTTTGTACCCTCGCTTACTCTTATTGGCATGCCGTTCCTGTTCCGCGATCTAACCCACTGGAATACTGTCTTATCAAGTGATTTACTAAAACCCCTTGAAGCTGAATTACTGGCCAAAGCCGACCTAATCATCATTGGCTATACCGGAGGTGGCACTAGAAACCTGATTTCCAATAAAAAAATCACTAACATCGACGAACTCAAGGGTCACAAAATACGCGTAATGGCAGCGCCGATTCAGAAACGGATATTTCAGACCATTTCAACACGGCCGTCCGCTATCGATTACTCCGAAATCTACTACTCGATAAAATCTGGTGTGGTAGATGGATTAGAAAACGAATCGGCAAGCTTGCAGCAATACAAGTTTTTCGAAGTGGCACCACATATCACATTGACGGAACATTCAATCACCGTGCGCCTTCTGGTGATGAGTGGAAAATCTTTTCGCAAACTCCCCACAGATCTTCAAAACATCATTATGAAGGCCGGAAAAGAAGCCGGGGCCTACGGCAGAAAGTTAGAGTCCTCAGAAGATTCAGCCAGACTTGCATTCATGCAAAAAGCCGGCGAAATTGAAATTCATAATTTTACCGGCAGAGAGCAATTTCTTGAACTAGCCATTCCGGTTCAAGACGCCTACGCCAAAGAGCTAGGTGCCGAAGAACTACTTCAGTCGATTCGCGCTTTGTAACACGCTGCCATTAATAGGCTAACCGTATATTCAGTTTGCTGCTTATACATTTTTAAGCAACCATCCCCAACTATG
>JALZUX010000236.1 GCA_023301405.1 Granulosicoccaceae bacterium
CTTCGAGCCGTTCAGGTCTAGTGATTGATTGCCTTCGGATGCTGGCCAAGGTGCCCTGTCAATTTCGGCGTCATCCGATGTAACAGTCCAACCAGGTATAGCCCCGCTTCCACCAGTGACCAACGCCCAGTTAATAACAATAGGCAGCTCGAATGAAGGGTTAGATATTTCCGGCACCAATTGCTCTGTCTGTTCTATTCGAACGTTATCAATAACAACGCCTTTTGAGTCGGCAGATAGGCTTTGAAAACCAAATGTAACCACTCCATTTGCAGGCGCTATAAAAGAAATTTCGAATGTTTGATAGTTTGGCACTAGCGCGCCCGTACCTGCTACTATGGTGTCCACCACCTCACTGTTTATGATTACATTTGCACTACGTTCTAATGCCGCAAATTTATGTAATGCATACTCAAACTTAAGTCTGTAAGACGCACCTGGCCTAAAGCCCGTAAGCGTCTGTTCGAGAGCGCCCGCAACTTCACCGCTTAAATCCATTGACTGAACACCATCGTACCCCGGCCAGACAGTGCGATCAATTTCGACGCTGCCAGAGGTGATCGTCCAACCTGGAATCGAGTTAGATGCAACTGGGTACGTTAAGAAGCTATTGACAACCGGTTGTTCAAAGGACCCATTCACAAATTCGAGCCCGCCATTGCTGATGTTAATATTTTCCACCGGCGCTGCCAATCCGAATGTCACTGCAAATTTGTAACTGCGGCGTAAATTGGTGTATTCACGCAACGCTTTTCCTGCATTGGTATCAGTGATTTTTTCGTTAAGTGCAACACTCGAAGAATCCATGTTCGGGTTAAAAGCGGTGTTTTGTGACACCAGTGGATCAGGGAGCAATGCATAAATTTCATCCTGCTCAGCACCGTTGCCTGCTTCGGCGGGAATCACAGTACCGGCGCCCCAACCTGTGCCATTTGGATTGCTATCCATAAAGCCCGTTGCAATGACGTCACCTGGCTCGAGTTCCAAGGCTACCGTTTCGCGCTCAAAGAAGCGGAAGTTGTTTTCACCAACAGAGTATTCCGATTGAGTTCTTGTGGTGCCAATGGCCAGCACGGTAAATTGATTGTCTCCGTCTACACGCACAACCAGTGGCGTAACCGGGTTGCCAAGACGCCTGGCATAGAATGAAAAATCTTTTACAAACAGTGCTCCAGGCTCTTGCCCTTGTAAGAAAGTATCTTGCTCGTTAATGTACAAGCTAGGGTGGTGACTATCGATAAAACTGCCATCTAAAGTGGTGTCATTACCCACAACAAAAGAATCAAGCGCTTTTATCCAATCGCTAAGCAAGTCCATTCCCTCTTCATGCACAAGGCCCTTGCTCAATGGAGGCATGGAAAAGTCCTCACCCGCACTGCCAGTACGGTGATAAATCATAGAGCGAGACAGATCACCGGGTACGATAACAGATGGGTCATTCAGACCCAGTGGTTCGTTAACTTGTCCGTACAGTAGATTTTGATCTGCGAGTGGTGTTATTAACCTGGCATCAAACTCTGCTCGAACCCCGTTGGGGCGATGACAAGAAGCGCAGTTCGAGTCAAGGTATGACCTGGCTTTATCAGTCAAACTTGCATGCTCATCATCCATAGACACCGAAGTAATCGATGAACTCAACAACGCAGAAAGTTCATTATTCGGGATGGCAGGGTTCAATATACCCAACGCATTGAGTGATTCGATCTGATTGGCTGTCACGCCGCTTACAGGATAATGCATCTCTTTGTTAAGCTGCCTAGTCTTTGGCCCAAGCACGAAGCCTGCAACTGCGTTGTGACAGGTTAAGCAGTCAGCACGATCAGGGTAAGTCCAAGTCTGATCATACTGCCCCTGTGCGGTATTAACGGTGAAGGTCTCCTCTTCTCCGACAGTCAGCAGATAAGCCTCTGTGCCAGAAGCATCCCAACGATAGGTAACGCCGTACCAGCCATCGGCACCATGAACCATAAATCGAGTTTCTAAACGGGTGGCCGCAGCAGGGTTATTCTCATCAGTGACCAAATCAAATTGCTTGATCGTTATTGACCCAATCGGCAGTGTCCAATCTCCGTTCTGTGAAAAGCCAATTTGCTCATCAGTAGTGTCATAGGTGCCGTCATTTGGAATACACATCCAGCGCGATTTAACCGCATTATCTGACCAAAATGGCATATTCATATCATATGGGATACAACCCGGATGTACGGTCAAAAGCCCCAGATTGGTAAAAGCACCAGTACCACTAAGGGTTGACGGTGGCTCTGGCGAAATTATGACGTTATCGGCTCGGGCGAGAAACTGAATTTTGCCCCCAGAAATTAATCCGCCAGCTGTTTTCGCCATCAGGACATTGCCTTTAGTGTCCATCAAGTAGGAGTTAATACCGTTTGGAAAACCTGCGCTAACAGTGCCAATCTCTTCTATGTCATAGTCGTTACCATTTTGCGCAGCTGCCCAGAATTTGCCAGACATAAAGTCGGAGAACAGATACTTACCAACCAGATCAGGGAATTGTGAACCGCGATAAACACCAGCACCAATGACCGCCTGCCCGTCTGTTCGGGGGTAGCTAAATATCGGCGGTGCTTCGTTGCCGATGATATTAGCTGGCCGCGTCACTAGGCCTCCTGCTGTACCTTCCGTATAGGCCCATTGGTGATTGTCACCTTTTTGGATCAGGTTAATTTCTTCACTGATGCTCTGACCAACGTCAGCTGCATAAATTAACTGTGTCACGGAATCTTGCGTGATTGTCCAGGGATGTCGCAGACCAATACTGTAGAACTCTTCTAACTGACTTCCATCTTCCGCAATAAATGGGTTGTCATTAGGTATGTAGTAGTTCTGAGTGCTGGAAGCAGGCCAATTGCTTCCGTTTGATTGAGGGTTTTTGGCAAGATTGGTTGGTTGACGACGTATAGGATGGCTGCGAGTGCTATCTTTATCAACATCAATTCGCAAGACACCGCTGAATAAACCACCATCAAGTCGCTGTGTGTTAGTTACCTGTCCGTTGCAGCAGTTGCCTTCATCGCCAACTGAAATATATAAAAATCGATCAGCACCAAAAAACATATCCATACCGATATGCCACTGTTCTCTATCGAACTGACTAATAAGCAATTGCTCTGTGGCAAGATCAACCTGACCATTTACCACAGTAAAACGCGATAACCGGTTGTAGCCGTCTACAGTTGGGCTTTGCGTGAAAGTACCCGATTGAGTGGGTGACCAACGGTAGCTAATATAAAGGTAATCGGCGTTAGGAGAGTTAGCTTGTCCAAACTCTGGGTGAAAAACCATATCACTGATACCGCCTTCACCAACACCAGATTTCCCGTGCATTATCGACCTAATATCAAAGAACAGTGTTTTGTCTGTGGAGTTGGGTTCATGGGTAACCGCCCACCCAACGCCATCCTTGCCGACCACAATCAATTTATTTTCAACTGGGTGTTCAACCAGCCGAATCGGTTCGACAAAAGTTAAATCGGGGTAGTAATCTTGCTGCACCCAATCGTTCAAACCTGAAGAACTTGGAGTACTGGGACTGGTCGGTGGAAATGCTCCATCGAGAAAAGCGCCTATCGGTTCGGGTGCTTCAAGGCCGCCTGCATTACCCGCAAAAGCAGCAGCGACAGTGAGTAACTCTGGTGGCCCAAAAGCGGCAATGAAATCGTCATCTATTCCCTGAGTAGTTTCATCGACGACCCACACACCACCTTCGCACCCTAAGATGCCTACAAGCAGAGATAGAACAAAGGTTTTTTTTAAAATATTCACCACAAACGACCTGTTTAGATATTTGTCTAGAAATACACAGACTAAGTTGACGGAACAACTGTCATCGTTCTGTGATGGCTGTTCAGAATTTAGCGACATTCTTGGGGTAAACATTAATCAGGGGTAACTTGCTGTAAGTGACAGATATAGACTTGACACCTATGCTGTTAAACGACGATAAGGATGTGCCAACCAAAACAATATCTTGGCGGGGTTAAGTAGGCTATAACCAAAAACTATGGGGCGACAGGGACGGTTAAAAAAATCAAATGATTCGCGTTGTAATGCATCCTCTATAGGCAGTATCGACGTTGCCGTTTGCTGTAGAAGCAATCAACCTGACGCGACCAAGTAAGCAAGCCGCGCATATGAAGGCACGAAAGCCGTGATTTTGTCATTGTCCTTAGTAAAATATCGCTTAAAGGTTTGCCCAACCATTTGCGTTCAATCCAAATGACTTCCTTCAACTCTGACGTAGGCTTGGGGAGAGGCTGCTAACTTCGCCATCAGGCACAATCCGAAGGCACAGCAGTTCGATCAAACAAAAAAAGCGAAAACCAACCAAATTGTGTCCCTCACGGCCCTGACTCACAAGATAGCGAGAGCCTGTTACTGCATGATGGATAAGCAGGTGCCGTTTAATCAGGATAACACATTAGGATAGATTTCAAGGGTTATGGATGATCTGGCAAACCGACAAAAAAACTTAGGGGTCACCCATTAGACTTTCTCTGTCAGGCATCCGTAAAAATATTGTCCCAAATAAATGAGCAGTTATTGTAACAACGCAATAAAACTGTCCACGTACTGTATTCTCGCC
>JALZUX010000237.1 GCA_023301405.1 Granulosicoccaceae bacterium
CCGAATCCGTCAGGATGTGCCGATACCCGACCTCTGATCAGGCTCTCTTCGTCAACCGGCAAAAAGGCACCACCGCGATTACGAATAATCTGCCCATCGCGAACCATTGCCCCGAGTCGCTTGCCCAACGCCTGAAATTTCTCATCGCGTGCGAACATTTCCAGCTCATCAGCCACCTGCTCATGGGTGAGCGGACTTCCAGCATTGACTAGCAACTCTGATAAATCGTCGCGACTGGCAATCTCGAACTGGTAGTGTCCGCCATGTGGCTTAGGTGTGCTGTTTGTGCGATCCGGTCGCTTACTACCCGGTTTGTCGCGGCGGGGTTTTTTCGCTGTTTTTTTCTTACTTACTTTTTTAGGGATACTTTCTTCCTTCGGGCGTCCTCGCCCTAGCTTTTTCTTAGCCATAATTATAAATTCTCTTTGTCTTCGCTACATCATTGCGCGCAAAAGCCACCGACTTGCCATTTCAGGCTGATTACAGCATCAATATGCTGGCGGATTTTCGATTGCACCAATTGACATTGGCGATGCAGACTTCTATAGTTGCGCGCTGACGTTCGCCCCATCTTAACCGATATGGTGAGTTCAGCGGTGGCGCTGTATTTTGGTAAACTTCTGTTTATTTTTACCTAATGACCTATGGGAAAAACATCTTCATTTTGTTTGTAGGTGATCGGGTAATGCCAATGACTGCCCAACAAGTTTGGTTACACAAGTCAATCGCGGCAGTGATACGATAGCGGTAAATGTTTAAATTGGGGATGTGGCGGAATTGGTAGACGCGCAACGTTCAGGTCGTTGTGCCTTCGGGTGTGGGAGTTCGAGTCTCCCCATCCCCACCATTTAAACACGGCTAATCATTAAATGGCCATACACTGTGATTCGTCAACGGCACAGCCAACTACGGCGCTGACATTCCTTCGCGTTAGACAATATCTTATTGTGCGCGCGCACGCCACACATTCACTGCAGTTTTTCTACACGCTGCTGTTATCTGACTTTGCCTTCGCTGCGCAACGTACTCACCACCAACACGGATCTGCTTAAAGACCAGCTCAGTAGATACACTGCCACCGCTCTTTAACCTGCAAATACTCCCCTCGAACGGTGCCGGTGCGGTCTTTTAGCCAGCTATTTAGATCGATTTCGATAAAAAGAATGAAACCTACTTCCAGCCAAACGGGTTTTCAAGAACCATTGTCTCGCGACGGTCGGGCCCGGTAGACACTACATGGATCGGCGTACCAGTGAGTTCAGAAAGCTTTTGCAAATAACTTTTCGCATTATCGGGCAACGCCTCCCAGTCAACGACTCCTTCAGTGGCTTCAGACCAACCCGGCATACTTTGATAAATGGGTACGCAACGCTCAAGTTGCTCAGCGCCCGATGGCAAGTGCTCGATGGTTTCTCCGTCTAACTCATAGCCCACTGATACCTTCAGTTCATCGAGACCATCCAACACATCAAGTTTAGTAATGCACAAACCCGACACACTGCTTAGCGCGCACGCACGCTTGACCGCTACAGCATCAAACCACCCACACCTGCGCGGTCTTCCGGTAGTTGCACCAAACTCATGACCTTTCTCTCCCAAATGCTGCCCATTTTCATCAGAGAGTTCGGTAGGAAACGGGCCAGCCCCAACCCGAGTGGTATAGGCCTTGGTTATGCCAAGTACATAATCGATCGCGCCCGGCCCGATACCGCACCCAGTGGCCGCTGAACCGGCAGTGGTGTTAGACGAAGTAACAAACGGATAGGTACCGTGATCAACATCAAGCAGCGTTCCCTGGGCACCTTCTAACACCAATTTTTTACCGTTTTTCTGAGCATTAGCAAGGTAACCGGCACAGTCGATGACCATTGATTTAATTTTCTCGGCAAACTCCAGACACTGCAGGTATACCTGATCCGGATCTATCGGATCTACCTTGTGCAAACCTTCCAGAACAAAGTTGTGCAGCTCAAGGGCTGAATTAATTTTGCGTTTCAATAACTCAGCATCAAATAAGTCAGACACCCGAATAGCACGCCGCGCTACTTTATCCTCATAAGCGGGCCCAATGCCTCTGCCAGTGGTGCCGATCGCTAGCTTGTTAGCGGCTTTTTCTCTAGCCTGATCTAGCGCCACGTGATAGGGCAATATCAGCGTACATGCATCACTGATTTTTATTTTGCCAACCACCGATTTACCTGTTTTCTCAAGCGTTGCTATTTCTTCGAGTAAGGCCTGCGGCGATAGCACCACCCCGTTGCCAATAACACACTCTACGTTATCATGCATGACACCTGAAGGGATCAGATGCAGAACGGTTTTAACGCCTTCGATGACAAGTGTGTGGCCGGCGTTATGCCCTCCCTGATAACGAACCACCACATCGGCGTGCTCGGTAAGCAAATCAACAATTTTGCCCTTACCTTCATCACCCCATTGCGTACCAAGCACAACAATATTATTCGCCACTTAACATTTCTCCAGCAGCCATTCGCCACCTTGTTCTTTCAAAATACAATCACACTTCGATACATCGTGCTCACTGAGTTGAGTGATAACAACTTCACCCGCTGCACGTAACTCGCTTACTTTCAATTTCAATTTTTTGTCTGTCGACGGACCCGAACCTGCTAACGGTGCTAATATCACGTGAGGCGCTTTTTGTGGTTGATCAGAGGTGACAAGTCTCATCAATGTTTTTAAGTCAGTGCTGTAACCGGTAGCGGGTCGAGCGCTACCAAATACTTCGCCTATTCCATCGTAACGGCCACCACGGGCTATCTCAGTACCACTGCCCGGAACGTAAGCCGCAAACACAACACCGTTGTGATACTGGTAGCCACGTAACTCCGCCAAATCGTAGTGGACAACCGCGCCGCCTACCGTTTTGCCGCGAGATCCACCAAGCGCCTGACCTATCTCTCGCAGCACCGCAATCGAAC
>JALZUX010000238.1 GCA_023301405.1 Granulosicoccaceae bacterium
GTCAGCAGGGCTGAACGGTTCGGTCATCTAAGCGTGCCCGTAAAAAATCCATTAGTACGCGGGTTCGTTGAGGCAGATACCGGGTGGTCGGGTATACGAAATAAATGCCTTGAGGCTTGTGTTCATAGGTCGGCAGAACTTGCACCAGTCGTCCGGCGTGCAGTGAGGTTTCAGCCAGAAAGTCTGGCACTCTCACTATACCTAGCCCTTGCTCAGCAGCGGCAATCAGAAATGCACCGTCGTGTGAGTTCATTGCAGCGGACAGCGAAACTGTCACGTCTTTGCCTCGGGTTGGCGTGAATGTCCACTTAGGGCGTTTTGACGATCCATATTGGAGTATGCGGTGTGCCGCTACGTCTTGTGGGGTGTTGATGGGAGCGGAGTTACCGATGTAGTCCGGGCTTGCGCAAAAGACGTGGCGGGTCTGGCATAGCTGGCGTGCAATAAGCGTTGAATCCTGTAGTTCTGATATCCTTATCACCAGATCGTAGTGCTCACCAATCACATCAACAAGTCGGTCACTGAACTCGATATTGAGTCGAACTTCGGGATAAGCTCTGGCAAACTCCAGCAGCGGTGAACTTAGGCCCACCTGTCCGAAGTAGAGTGGTACAGAAAGCCGTATTTCGCCTTTGAGCTCCAGGTTTTCGTGTCGAACCTGAGCCTCGAATTCGTCAAAGGCGTGAATGATGTCAAGGCCGCGCTCGTAATATTGCCGACCCGATTCAGTCAGTGCCCATTGGCGCGTTGTTCTGCTGATGAGTACCGTTTGCAGGCGCTCTTCAAGCAGCCGAAGCCTTCGGCTCATGGCTGACTTTGCAATTCCGGCCTGTTCAGCGGCTTTACCGATGCTTTCTTGCTCAACAATTTGCACGAAAGCGCGTACTTCTTCAAGTTGACCCATGGTGTTCTAATTAATGGAACTATGATTTTCGGAAACTGTATCTGTTCAAAATATTGTAACACTGTAAAGTTAGGTTCTTGATAACTATCGCTGCAAGCCTGTCTGCAATAGTCGTTCGGATGGGTTGTCACTTCCCCTGTTATTTGATGTGGATGTCAATACAATGAAACCTATTACTGCCGCTAATAAACCAGCTGAGAAACTATAATTATGGGACTTTTGCAAAACGGCCAGTGGGTCGATCAATGGTACGACACCAAATCATCCGGCGGTCGCTTTGTCCGTAATGCGCCCCAATTTCGTAGCTGGATCACGGCCGATGGTGCCGCAGGCCCTAGCGGTGACAGTGGGTTTACGGCAGAGGCGGGGCGTTATCATTTGTACGTCTCACTTGCTTGCCCATGGGCACACCGCGTTATGATCTTTCGTGCGCTGAAAGGTCTGGAGGACATGATCTCTGTGTCCGTAGTTCACTGGTTTATGGGTGAGAACGGCTGGACATTTGAAGCCGGTGACGGCGTAGTGCCAGACACTGAAAACAATGCTGAATTCGTTTATCAGGTGTATACCGCTGCGATGGCAGATTATTCGGGGCGTGTAACAGTGCCCGTGCTATGGGACAAGAAAACCAAAACCATCGTAACGAATGAATCCTCAGAAATCATAAGAATGTTTAATACAGCGTTCGATGGTGTGGGGGCGACTGCTGGCGACTACTACCCGCAAACCCTGCGCGCAGAGATCGAGACTCTAAATGACCGAATCTATGACACGTTAAACAACGGTGTTTACAAGTGCGGCTTTGCCACCACACAAGAAGCCTACAATGAAGCAATTACACCGCTGTTTGACACGTTGGATTTTCTGGACCAACGCCTGGCCACTAAACGCTATTTAACCGGTAACACGATAACCGAGGCAGACTGGCGATTATTTACAACACTGGTGCGATTTGATCCGGTATACGTTGGGCATTTCAGATGCAACATCAGGCGAATAGCTGATTATGAACATTTATCGGGCTATGTACGCGATCTGTACCAACAACCCGGAGTGGCAGAGACCGTTAATATGCAACACATCAAGGATCATTACTACGGCAGCCATGAAAGCATCAATCCGTCCCTGATTATACCAGCGGGGCCGGTGATCGATTTCACATTGCCACACAGCAGAGCCCAACTTGCGTAGCGTAAGGCTAACAATGTTATGACGAATAAACCCGATGATCACTCGACACAAGAATCGCAGGCTAATGCTCAAAGCCGCCGGGCTACAGGGGAGTTTGTTCGCGGTGTCAGCGGGTTCCGTGGTGCGGTGGGTGATCCACAGTTTCCGGCAGAGCCGGGGCGTTATCATTTATTTGTAGCGCTCAATTGTCCATGGTGCCATCGAGTGACGCTGGCCCGTAATATATTGGGACTGCAAAACAGTATCAGTGTTGATGTAGCATTTCCCGGTAGAACAAATACCAATGATCCCGTCGCTGCAAACCTATGGGAATTTAACCCCGGTAGGTTGTCGACTCTGACTGGCAAAGTGCTGCCCGAATGCACAGCCGAGACGACTACGGGTAAATCTTATCGTCTGGTAAAACAGATATATGCAGCAGAAGGATCAGACGAAGGATCGGTGCCTGTTCTTTATGACAAAACAAGCCAGCGGATTGTCAGTAATGAAAGTGCAGAAATTATCCGCATGTTGAATGATCAGGCAGCGGCCCTTGGCAGTAGCCTAACCACGGGTGAGCGCCCTGACTTATACCCTGCAGATGCCTTCTTACGCGAACAGATTGACTCATTGAACGCTACCGTTTACGCGAACATTAACAATGGTGCTTACAAAGCCGGTTTTTCTTCCGACCAGGCTGTTTATGCAGCTGCATTTAACGTTTACTTCGACACTCTGTCACAGCTTGAGGCAAGGCTCGCAAAAGACGGCAGGCCGTTTTTAACCGGCGACAACTTTACTGAAGCAGATCTCCGTTTATTTCCAACGTTGTATCGGCATGACCCTGTCTACTACATTCGCATGAAACTTAATGCTGCCAAAATACTGGACTATCCCAATTTGTGGCGTTGGTTATGTCGGGTCTATGCCATTCCCGGAGTCGCCCAAAGCAATTCCCTTGATCATTGCAAGCAGGGTTACTTTGGCAGATCATGCAATAATGTAGTGCCTCTCGGGCCGACTCGTCCTATGGCTTATCCTGCCGCCTATGAGCATCCGGAATTGGCGCGGAAACACTAAGTTTGCCTTTGGCTGTCTGATTCTGCCGCTATCTAGCCTGTAGCGCGCGACCCTGACCAGGCCAATTGGCATAAAGTGAACATTAAGTAGTGAACGACCAGCCATGATGGTTGTCTGACTCACAATGTTCGAGTGTTAATCACCAAAATGAAGCAATTCATGTTGCGGAGTATTGTTGATATTTCCCGGTTGACTTTGTTGTCTGGAAGTGCGGACGGTAACAGCAAATGCCTACAGAAAATTAACGTGGGCGCAATATTGTTTTTGACATTGTGGCGATTATACAATAAGGCGGTGTTCGCCCGATTGAGTCAGTTTTGGCGAAAAGCCCGTGTCGTTACAAAGCCAGCGCCAGTGTTGTGGTTTTTTCTTCTTTGCCAATGAACCAGTTGACGTAAACTACTGTCTCTATCTGTGTGGCCATGCAGATGGCACATAATAAAATTAATTCTTCTATTGGAAAGTTTAATGCGTGTAGATACCATTTCATTAATAAGAAATTTTACAATAGCTCTATCGATCAGTATGTTAGCCGTGATGGCTCCATCACACGCCGATGACCCCAAAACTTTGGTGTTTTCTGCGATTCCTGATCAAGATGAATCCAGCTTGAAGCAGCGGTTTTCCAAGGTGGCTGACTACTTGTCAGACAGTCTGGGAATTCCAGTTGACTATGTACCCGTTAAGTCATACGCGGCTGCAGTCACGGGCTTTCGCAACAACCAATTGCAGCTTGCATGGTTTGGTGGTTTGTCGGGTGTTCGCGCACGTCTGCTAACGCCGGGCTCTGAAGCGATTGCGCAGGGCGCAGAAGACCCTGAGTTTCATACCTATCTAATAGCGCATCACAGCACCGGCCTTGAAGAAACAGAATCCTTCCCGCAGGAAATTGAAGGAAAGAGCTTCACATTTGGTTCTAAGGGCTCGACTTCGGGACGCTTGATGCCCGAGTATTATATCCGACAAAACATGGAAAAAAATCCAAACGACCTATTCGAATCAGTTGGCTTTAGCGGTAATCACTCTCGAACTGTGGCGTTAGTTGAAAGCGGTGCTTATGAAGTGGGTGCGGTCAATTACAAAGTCTGGGATAAGATGGTTGCAGAAAAAGCGGTCGATACCAGCAAAGTGTCGGTAATCTGGAAGACACCAGGCTACCCTGATTATCAGTGGACTATACGTGGTGATGTGAATGAAGTCTGGGGTGAAGATTTTAGTGAAAAAGTCAAGCAAGCACTTCTTGATATGAATGATCCCGAACTGCTTGCATCATTCCCGCGTGCCAGTTTTATTAGTGCAACTAATGATGACTACCAGTCGATCGAAGACACAGCCAAAGAGATTGGTTTAATAGATTAGCCAGCTGAATCGCAGGCGGGTTCGACGGTGCACGGCTCACCAGTGATTTCTCTGATTGAAAAAGAGGCGCGCTATGAAGATAGCGTGGCCTTGTCAGACATTAACCTGACTGTGAACAAGGGCGAGAAACTAGCGATAGTTGGGCCCAGTGGCGCAGGTAAATCAACGCTGCTGCGCCTGATTCATGAGGCGTACCCTGTTGCTGCAGCGTTTGTCCCCCAGGACGACGGCCTGGTTGAGACGCTTTCCGTTTTCCACAATGTGTACATGGGGCGACTGGAGAAACGTCCGGCTTGGTATAATCTGCTCAACCTGATGCGTCCTTTCTCTGCGCGAGTCACCGAAGTTGAGGCAATATTGCAACAACTAGAGATGACAGAAAAATGCTTCGAGCCGGTGGGCAGGTTATCTGGTGGCCAAAGACAGCGCACAGCAGTGGCGCGTAGCTTGTATCAAGGTGGCGATTTACT
>JALZUX010000239.1 GCA_023301405.1 Granulosicoccaceae bacterium
CAGTTTTGCAGGATTAATACCTCATTAACCTGTAAATACAGGTTATTTTGACTTTTCACAGTGTTCTTGGTGTATGAACCCTCAGGCGGCGCTTTGCGCAGAGCATACAAGGGTTTCTTGGGCACGAACGCCACCGGCCATGGGCGCAACAAGTGGCCCTAGAGTTACATTATTGCTTTGTTTATATCTTCCATGACACGCGCTATGTGTAGGCTGGTTTTAGGTGGGTAGGCGTGATCAGCGTTGCCGTTGTTTAGCTCATTGAGAATATACGCGTACGGGTCCTTGGCGGGATACTGGGGGGCAACCAGTTTTTCGCGAATCTTGCGGAGCAGATTGTTTTGCACTTTTGATCTGAACTCGGGGGCGTATATCGGCGTAAATAATTCATCGGCCGCCTTGATATATTGCTGTGTGCTGCCAAAGCCGGCCTTGATTGATGCTGTCTTACCGGAGGTGTGTGTTGTGGTTAGCTCAAGTTCAGACACGATGCCGTGTTCAGTTGTTTTGTTGTCAATGGTGAAATCGGTGATATCTCCTAAAAAATATACCGCCCATGCAAGAGGGTATATGCCCAGATCGTAAAGACATCCCCCCGCCGCTGGTTGCCATTGTCGGGATTCGGGGGTGAAGGGTATCGGTGAACAGAAAGTCATTTCCAAGTGTTGTTGGCTGGCTACCGCTGTTCTGATTTCGGGGGCTGATGGCAGAAACAAGCTCCACAGGTTTTCTTGTAGTTGCAGGCCTTTTTGTTCGGCGAGTTGATAAAGCTCTTCAGTCTGGGCTACCGACATGGTTAGCGGCTTTTCGCAAAGGATGTCGTAACCCTTAGTTAGCAATGCATTGACTTGTTCATAATGTTTTTCGTTTACTGATGCAACATAGGCGACGGTTTTTTCTGTCACCTGCGGGATGTCATCAAGAGATGTGTAGCATTCATTGGCATTTAATTGGTCGCATAAGTCCTGCGCTCGCCCGCCTTGCTGAGAAAATACACCTTTGATGGGGTAGGCGTTTCGTCGCAGGCAATCGCCCATATTTTTGGCCATATTGCCGGTGCCAAGGATAATCCAGGGGTGTTGCTTTTGAATCACAGAATCACCATTCATTTTGTACACAATTGAATTTACTTCAAGGTAGTTTTCCATCAACGCGCGGTCTGACTGTTTGAGGTCAGCCAGTTGCTGTATGCCGCGGCAGAAGTCCATTTGTGCGGCAGCTGTTTTAGGCGCCTTGGGGAAACTGGTCTTTACGGGCTTTAGCGTTTGCTTAATGGGGCTTAATAAAGTTTTGCGACGTATAGTGACGAACTTTTGCATTTTTACCGGGCTATCATAGCGCCAGATGTCGCCAATGGTGATTACCCCTAGTTCACCAAAAATTCTAATTTTGCGGTCTTTCGTGGCAACAATACTGCAGGTAACGCGTGCGATGACGTCGTCAGCGTATTCAAGTACTGCGCATGAAAAATCAGAAGTGAGTTTGTGCAGCGGTATTATTTTATCTGCGATTGTGCGGTGTTGGGTAACGCTTTTTATGTGTGCTTTGCCAAACCACTTTTGCAGTAAGCATAGCGTGTAGCCAGCGTGCTCAAGCGTGCTACCGGATTCAAATTCGTTTTTGCCGGGCCATGGAACCCCGAAATCATTGCGCCATTTCTCGTAGGCCATTTTGTGCATCAGGCCATCGTCCATCTCGGCGTATATCGCGTAGATTTTTCCGATAGGTTTCTGTGCTAGGTGATGCGCAACGGTTTCCGCCATTTCACTTAGGTGTCCGCAAGGTGCGCCCAAGATGTTGGTGTTGTTTTCAATCGCGGTATCAACTAGGTACCTTGAATCTTCGTCTGAGGTGGTTATTGGTTTTTCTGAGTAAACAGACTTGCCTTTTTTCAGCGCATAGGTGGAAACGGGCAAATGTTGCTCTGGCGTGGTGAGGTTGACGATGAGGTCTGAGTCTGCCGTGATTGCTTCTAGTGAGTCGTATGGGTTGGTTTTATAAAAATCACAGAATTTGGCCATTCTAGGGGTGTTGATATCATAGGCGCCAACCAGTTTTAAATCTTTATATTGATCTAGAGTCTTCATGTATAAAGAAGAGACAAAACCACACCCGACTATGCCAATTCGTGTCATGTTTTTTCCTTACAGATTAATGGGTTGGGAGCGCGCGCAGACGTAACTGTCAGTTGGATATCAGGTGAGCGGAATGACGCACTTAAGTGGCTTAGGCTGGATAATACAATTCAGTAGAAACTACCCGCCGATAATATCACAGCTTGCCTGTTACAACTAAGATCTCTGTGTGCTAGTCCGGCGGGGGGTCACGGTGAGTTCTGTGTTGAAAATTAGCTCGCCGAGGGCAGACTTGGCAAAAGTAAAGGCGATGATCTGCCGAGGCGGTAAAGATTGGTTAAAAATGTAAGCGGATAGCAAAATTCTCGTACTATCATGGTTTTTTTGTGGTGCTCCAGCAGCTGGAATGCACATGTAAGGTCACAATTGTTATCGATTTAAGTTGAAGCAGGGCCCAGTTGGCGACATAAATGTATAAAACAGGCGGATCAGCCGTTCGATTAGCCTAAGTGCAGCGGCTGTCACCCGGGGATTAGGACCGAGCCTTAGCGTTATGCTGATCAATAATGAGCCCACAGGCTACCTTTTATTTACAATGCTGTTGAAAACAGGGTTGTCACGCGAAGGTCAGTCACCCATCAGTGAAAAGTACTTCACATTTTTCTTTACTAGCTTCAGCTGGCGGGGCTTCGCTTCTTGCTTGATCAGAGCGGTCTCCACTATTACCACCGGTGGGCCACTGAGTGACGAATCCGTGCTGAATGGCACAGCTTCGGCAGTGGGGCTTTCTGACAAACACCGGCTAACGTGGAAAAACGCCCAACCAGACTTCGCGTACACTAGCACGTTCTGGAAACAATAGGCCTTCCGGCGCATGACCGTATTCCCCAATGTTGTCAATCTGTCCAATAAACGCATTGTTGTTACACAAGCTGAGCGATTTATGGGGCCTGTGCTGGTAAACACCTTGATCGCCTGTGGTGCTGATGTTAACGCCAGTAAAGATTCCTTAAGTAGCGATGAAGATGCTCAGCACTTAATTAACTCAGCTGGCGTTATTGATGTACTGGTAGTGAATTTAGCAATTGCGGCGCCTCAAACATTAGCGTCAAGTGTCACCGATGACGAATGGACGTCGGTATTTCACAGCATGGTTGATCCGTTGCAGTGGTTAACTCGCGCAGCTTTGCCACAGATGATTGAGCGCAAGTCAGGAAAGATCTTGCTGATGGGAAGCGCGGCGGCGTTACGTGGGATAAATAAAACGTCGTCTTATTGTGCTGCGCGTGGAGCGCAGATATCTTACGTTCAAGCCGTTGGCGTCGAGATGGCACGACATAATGTTCAGGTTAACGCGATTGCACAAAATTTTGTGGATAACGAAACATACTTCCCACAAACAGTTCAGGAAAACCCCGCGTTTCAAAAGCGACTGCGAAGTGAAGTGCCATTAGGGCGTCTGGTGAGCAAGGACGAAGATGCATCGTTTGCAGCGTATTTATGTAGTGAGGCGGCTGACTGTTTCGTGGGGCAGGTTTTCCCCGTCTGTGGTGGTTGGGTAGCGCGGTAATAATGTCATCTTTTAAAATTGGCGTAATCAGCGCCATAGCCGCACAGTTCATGTGGGGCTTGTTTCCTATTTACTGGAAACTGCTTGAGAATGTACAGCCAATTGAAATGTTGTCGCAACGAAACATTTGGTGTGCAATTTTTCTAAGTTTTCTTGTGCTTGCATCTTCAGAGCGTCGTAAGATTGTGTTCGATGTATTACGCAATACCGATGAACTCATTCGGCATATGTTTTCATCGTGCTTAATTGCTGCGAACTGGCTTGTTTATATATGGGCAGTGGTTAATGATCATGTGATTGACGCCAGCTTGGGGTATTTTCTATCCCCGTTGGTAAGCGTGATGCTTGGTACCCTGTTTTTTGGTGAACGCCCCGATAGGCAGCAATGGTGCGCGGTTGCTTTGGCCGTCGTTGGCGTTCTAGCTATGATCATTGCCAGTGGAGTGGTGCCGTATATCGGTCTGTCGCTGGCGACTACCTTTGGCATTTATGGCATGGCACGTAAAAAAGCCTCTACCGGACCGATTAACGGCCTCTTT
Organism: Granulosicoccaceae bacterium; assembly: GCA_023301405.1. Taxonomy (GTDB): domain Bacteria; phylum Pseudomonadota; class Gammaproteobacteria; order Granulosicoccales; family Granulosicoccaceae. Next base: position 4,185 of record JALZUX010000239.1, read on the forward strand.
ATTGAGACACTCCTGTTGGTGCCGGCTGGGTTGTTAGTACTTTGGTGGCTGTCATCAAACGGTACTCTGGCCTACGGTAATCCGCTACAGCGCACAGAAGTATTATTGGCATTGGGCGGGCTTATAACGGCAGTACCATTAGTATTGTATGCACAGGGCGCCAGAGCATTGCCGTTGAGCTTAAGTGGTCTGTTGGTGTACCTAACGCCAAGTATCCAATTCCTGATCGGGTGGCTGTATTATCGGGAGCCAATCAGTCTGGCGAGTTGGGCTGGTTTTATTTGTATCTGGTCGGCGTTGGTCATATTTAGTGTCGGGGTGCGTAGACAACAACAATTGGTGGATCAAAAAAAGC